>DASWTZ010000126.1:0-3560 GCA_036401875.1 Gallionella sp. | reverse complement strand
GAAAAGAATGTTGCTGGTTCTGGGGGCCATTTCTGCGGCAGCCATCACGGGTTGTGCGTCAACGCAAATTACGGGGCCTATCTTGGCGACGCCGATCTGAAGTTCTTCAGCGGCGACAAGATGTTAGGGCAGGGGATCATGCGCCCCCGGGACTGGGAAGTCATGGCAGCGTGGCAGGTAAGATCGGCACGCTGGTTGACCAAATTCTCCCGCCACCTGTGGCTGCTATGGGAATCAATGACAACATGGGGACGGAGCCCTATTCTTTGGACTAATGAATGGTGTCAGCATCGCAATAGTTTTCGAGAATGTAGAATGTGAAAACAAAATCGAAGCTGCCCTTTTGAATTCGTGCTGAGGGAAACGTCGTTATATCTCTTCATCGCCCTTTCGGCCAATGTTCTTTTCTGAGCCACGGAGGCACACGCCATGGAGTTGAGCGAACTCGGTCTGGATAGCCAGTTTCAGCAGCAGGCAAGCAAGCTGTGCGAACCGGGCCAGCGCTTGGCGCGGGTGACGGCCGTGGACCGCGGGCGCTATGCGGTGCGCAATGAAGCGGGCGAGGTGCCCGCCGAGCTGACGGGCAAGTTTCTTCACGCCGCAGAATCTTCCGTGGACATGCCCTGTGTGGGCGATTGGGTGTGCGTGCAGTATCACGATGCAGCGTCCCATGCGAGCATCCATGATGTGGCGCCCAGAAAGTCTTTCCTGCGCCGCAAGTCTCCCGGCAAGAACATCGATTACCAGATGATCGCCGCGAACATCGATGTGGCGTTCATCGTGCAGTCGTGCCATTTCGATTTCAACGTGCGCAGGCTGGAGCGCTATCTGGTGATGGTCAACGAGGGGCAGATTGAGCCGGTGCTGTTGCTGACCAAGACGGACCTGGTGAGCCCGGCCGAGCTGGAGCGCATGCACGCCAACATCTGCGCGGCGGGCATTACGGCCGACATCATTCCGTTGAGCAATGTGACGGGCGAGGGCGTTGCCCAGGTGCAGGCGCTGATGCGGCCAGGCAAGACCTATTGCCTGCTCGGTTCCTCGGGCGTGGGCAAGACGACGCTGATCAACCAGCTGCTGGGCCATGACGACCTTACGACCGGCGCCGTGAGCGGCACCGGCGAAGGCAGGCACACCACCACGCGCCGCCACCTGGTAGCGCTCGACAACGGCGCGCTGCTGATCGACATGCCGGGCATGCGCGAATTGGGCATGATGGGTGCGGGCGAGGGGCTGGACGATAGCTTCGCCGGCATCGCGGCGCTGGCCGCGCGCTGCCGCTTCGCCGATTGCAGCCACAACAACGAGCCAGGCTGCGCGATCCGCAAGGCGATCGAGAGCGGCGAGCTGGACCCGGCGCATTACCAGGGCTACCTGAAGCTCAGGGCCGAGTCGGACTTCAACGAGATGTCTTACCTGGACAAGCGCAGGAAGGATAAGGCGTTCGGCAAGATGGTGAAGGCGGTGCTGAAGGAGAAACACAGGTAAGATGATTCTCGTCGCGGCGGATCGCGTTTCGCCAGATGCAATATGGGCAAGTGAACTAAAGGTGCCGGAGTCGAATTGTTTTTTTGCATCACAATAAACCATGACCATGGAATCCCAATCAGACATCGTTGCATGAATCGCCACTATGAATAAATCAAAACTGACGAACTTGTTGGGCATACCCACCCTTGCGCTGACCTTGTTGTCGTGCGACGAAACCTCAGCTGAACCTTTGGCAGGTGCGCTTTGGACAGAACCAAAGACAGGCATGCAATTTGTCTGGGTACCGACCGGATGTTTTGAGATGGGCGGCACGGATGATGGTGCAAAACCCATACGCAAAGTCTGCGTCAAGGGTTTCTGGATGGGGCGTTACGAAGTCACTCAAGCCCAATACGGACAGGTAATGGGCAAGTACCCAAGCGGCATCAGGGCGTCGAACAATCCAGTGGAAACGATTTCGTTTGAAGACGCATGGGAATTTACCGAAGTGATGACCCGCAGCACGGGCACGAGCATCAGGCTACCTTCAGAAGCAGAATGGGACTATGCCTGCCGAGGCGGGGGGCACATAAGAAATACTGCGGTGAAGGCGACTCCCTTGATCTGCTGGCGTGGCATGACGGCAATAGCGGCAAATCTACCCATCCAGTAGGTCAACTGGCTGCAAATGACTTGGGGCTGTATGACATGAACGGCAACGTGTCGGAGTGGACGCAAGATTGCTGGAATCCCGGTTACAGTGGTGCGCCTGTTGATGGAAGTGCATGGATGTCCGGGGACTGCGTCGAGCGTTTGGTTCGCGGAGGTTCAATGACCACGAAAGCGGAGGATATGAGCGTATCTCGTCGCTATACCGGTGAGACATTACTCCGGTATACCGTCATCGGTTTTCGCGTCGTCAGCCAAGACACGGGCGCAGGTCTTGCAATCCAGCACTAGCGAACATCAGGGTGAGGGATTCAAGAGGGGGGTAGCTCAGCTTGGCCCCTTGGGGGAAATTAGTTTCCCGTCGCTTCCATGGAGTCAGACCGAGCTGACTCCATCGCCTTCATGGCTAGAGCCAGGTGCCGCCACTGCTGGTGCAGTAATTCTGTGTGCTGGCAGAATATGTGTCGTAGTAGAAGGTATAGGCACCGTCATACACACATTGGTTGACGCCGCTGCAGCTGCTAACCTGAGTACCGAAGGAGCAGGAGGTTACCGGAGTAGCAGAGGTGTAGGTGATGCATTGTGCAGACCCTACGGAGGTATAACCAGTATTACACGATACATTGCTGCCTGTATTGGTTGCGTTGTCTACGGCATTGGCCGCATCATTTATCGCGGCGAACGGGTTGCAGGCTGACAGTAAAATTGTTAATGCTATGGCCCCAGTCCCTTTAAATGACAGTAATTTCATTCATTTCCCCTTTGTTTTGATTGTGTAGTCAAACATCTATTTATATTTGTGCAATCACTATTGCAGCGCAATTCTAGAGGGATGGCACACTTTAGCGCAATGGTACTGTCTGGAACGAGGCGTAGGAGCCGAAATAAAGGGGAAGAGTGCCATCGATTGGCCGCAATTAAAGGGGGCTGCTCGATCTGTTTCATTTCTCAATATACTCCATGACATGCAGGGCGATGGATATTCAGACAACAAAGGACTATCGTGTGCGGCAGCAGCGTGAGTAATTCACGGATTCTGTTTGATATGCGAGGTTCAAATGGAGAAGGTTTTGGTGCGGCTAGCCGATATGGCCTTGATGATGCTGAAGCGGGTGGCTGACGCCAGCAGGTTGGTGGATTCGCGGCCTAAGTTGAAGCCAGGAAGCCCGATGACTATTCCTGCGGATTGCCGTCCCCATCCTTTGTTTGCAGGGTGTCTCGCCCTCGTGCTCTTGTTCAGTTCTGTTTCGGTTCACGCCGACCTCTCCCTGCCGGAGCGACGCAAGAACCAGTTCCCCGATATGCCTGCCCACCTGATCGTGCCCTTGCCCTATAGCTATCCCGGCATAGGGAGCGGGTACTTCCTGATGGGCAACTTCTCGAATGTTCTGGGGACGACCGATGTTCTCGCGATGTATGTA
>DASWTZ010000125.1:0-22864 GCA_036401875.1 Gallionella sp. | reverse complement strand
CGCGATGAAGCATGCCGCGCCGGTGCGCAAGGAGCTAGGCGTGCGCACGCTGTTCAACATCTTGGGTCCCTTGACCAACCCGGCCGGCGCGAAGCAGCAGCTGATGGGCGTGTTCCATCGCGACCTTGTCGGTATCCAGGCGCGGGTGCTGCAACGCCTGGGCAGCCGGAACGTGATGGTGGTGCACGGCGCAGACGGCATGGACGAGATCACCATCACCGGCAACACCGACGTCGCCGAACTGAGGGACGGCGAGGTCCGCGAATACACCATCCATCCCCGGCAGTTCGGACTGAACACCGCAGACCTCGTGGACATCAGCGCAGCCAACGTGCAGGCCTCGCGCGACATGCTGCTGGACGTGCTCGACAACCTGCCGGGGCCGGCGCGCGACATCGTGCAGATGAATGCCGGCGCGGCGATCTATGTCGCGGGATTGTGCGGCACGCTGGAAGAGGGCGTCGCTAAAGCCGACCAGCTAATCACCAGCCGGGCGGCCAGAATCAAGCTGGACCAGCTGGTCGACCTGAGCAACAGCTTTAAGGCCTGACCGCCCCGGCGATCGACATGCAAATTTCCATGCGCACCCTTGTTTCCCTGATCCTCGCCTTGATCCTCTCCGCCCCCGCCCTGGCCGACACGCCCGGCGAGGTCAAGGTCGGCGCCCTGCTGCGTGACACGCCGCTGCACAGCTTCACCGGGCCGGACAGGAAGTTTTCGGATTATCGCGGCAAGCCGCTGATCATCAATGTCTGGGCCAGCTGGTGCGGGCCGTGCCGTTTGGAGATGGGTTCGCTGCAGCGGCTGGAGCGCCGCTATGGCGGCAGGCAGTTCAATGTGATCGGCATATCTACCGATGACGACCGCACCGCTGCGGCGGCTTTCATCAACCGGTCAGAGATCGCGTTCGAGAACTTCCTGGACAGCCACCTCGTCCTCGAAAACATGCTAGGCGCCGACACGATCCCGCTGACCGTCCTGGTGGATGCAGACGGTCGCGTGCTGGAGAAGGTGCACGGCGCCTACGAATGGGACAGCCCGGAAATCGTCGATGCGATCGCCGAAACGTTCCGCATTAGGCTGAAGCGCTAGCTTGCACCGCCTGCGCCCGCGACGCCGATTCATCACTCCCATTCATCGCCTGCAGCGTCGCGGCCACCGTCGGATAACGCAGTCTCACCCCCAGCTCCCGCTTCATGCGCCCGTTGTCCAGCCGCCTCGATTCGTTGATGAACGACAGCAGCGTTTCCGGCAGCACACGCCGGGCCTCGTCACGGCTGATGCGCGGTACGCGCGATAGGCCGCACGCATCCGCCACCAGATCGAGGTATGCGCCCATCTTCAGCCGGCTGTCGTCGCTTGCGTGGTACACGCGGCAGTTCTTGCCGCGTTGCAGGGCTGCCACGCCGATGCGGGCGAGGTCGTCGGCGTGGATGTGGTTGGTGTAACCGTCCTCGTCATCGATGATGCACGGCGTGCCCTGCACTATCCGCTCCAGCGGCAGGCGGTCGGCGGCGTAGATGCCCGGGACGCGCAGGATGCTCGCTTGCACCCGGTTGCGGCCAGCCCAGCCGCGTATCTGCAGTTCCGCATCGACGCGGCGTTTCGCACGTGGCGAAGTTGCATCAAGCCGGCGGGTTTCGTCGACCCGTGCGCCAGCGCAATCGCCGTACACGCCGCTGGTGCTGATATAGACCATGCGTTTTGGCAATGTACCATGCGCCAGCGCGCCCAACAGGTTGCGGGTGCGGGCATCGTGCGTTCCGGCACCGGGCGGCGGTGCGAAGTGCAGTACCGCTTCGGCGATACCTGCCAGGCGCACCAGACTCTCCCGGTTGTCCAGATCACCCCACAGCGGCGTGACGCCCAGCGCGCGCAAAGGTGGAAACATCGCCCGGTCTCGCACCAGCGCGAGCAGTCGATAACGCCCGGCCAGCAAGGGGATCGTGCGCAGCGCGACATCGCCGCAGCCGATGATCAGGACTCGTTTCATGTCCCGATTATGCGGTAAAATCGCCGCTTTCGCGCAACCAGCAATCTCAGGCAATCCCAAATGACGTTCAGAACCACCATACAGCCCAGCGGCCACGATTTCCCCATCGACGAACACGAAACCATACTGGAAGCGGCGCTCAGGCACGGTTACACCCTGCCCTACAGCTGCCGCGACGGCGTCTGCGGCGTGTGCAAGGGCAAGGTGTTGTGCGGCCAGGTGGATTACGGCGACTATCAGGCGCACGCATTGAGCGATGCTGAGAAATCGGCCGGGATGGCACTGTTCTGCTGTTCCAGGCCCCGCTCCGACCTGGTGATCGAGTGTCATGAAGTCACCGCCACGAAGGATATTCCGGTCAAGACATTGCCGTGTCGCGTGCAATCTATGACGAAGGCGGCCCAGGATGTAATGGTGCTCAAGCTCAAACTGCCTACCAACGAGCGTCTGCAGTTTTTGGCAGGACAGTACATCGACGTCCTGCTCAAGGACCAGAAGCCGCGCAGCTTCTCGCTGGCCAACGCGCCGCATGACGACGAAGCGCTGGAATTGCATGTGCGCAATATCGAGGGCGGCGTGTTCACCCAGCATGTGTTCAACGAGATGAAGGAACGCGACCTGCTGCGTTTCAAGGGTCCACTGGGCACGTTCTTCCTGCGCGAGGATTCCGACAGGCCGATCATCTTCGTCGCCAGCGGCACCGGCTTCGCCCCAGTCAAGGCGATCATCGAGCACGCGCTGTACGTCGGCATCAAACGCCCGATGCATTTTTATTGGGGCGGGCGCAAGTTGGCCGACCTGTACCTGCTGAGCCTGGCAAAGCAATGGGAGAGCCGCGGCGTCAAATTCACCCCGGTACTTTCGGAAGCACTGCCTTCGGATGCCTGGACCGGGCGCACCGGTTTCGTGCACCATGCCGTGATGGAGGACTACAGTGATCTGTCAGGGCATGACGTGTATGTTTGCGGCGCACCGGTGGTGGTGGAATCTGCACACCACGATTTCACCACGCAGCGCAAACTGCCTAACGAGGCCTTCTTCTCCGACGCGTTCACCTTCGCACCCAAGAATTGAGTGATTCCGGCATGGCCGGAAAAACCGTGAAAACCGGACAGGACAGTTGTCCGGAATGCTCTTACCGCGGCACGGCAGCTGGAGGTGTGGCGACGGGATTGGTACTCCGGCCCGAAATCTTCATTTCGCCGTTCTCCTGCTCGATCTTGAACTGCTGAAGCACATTCATGCCCAGCAGCGGCTGGTCGAGGTTGGGCACGATGGTCGCCGGCACATTTTTCAGCGTAAACGGACCCAGCTTCAGCGTCGCTATCGCGGACAGACAGACGCTGGCGGAACCGTTTGCGGTATTTATCCGCAGGTTCTCTTCGCACGACATGCCCGCCAGATAGGCAATTTCCCTAGGCAACGAAACTGCGGTGGCACCGGTATCCACAAGAAACGTCAATGGTTTGCCGTTGATGGTCCCGTCGAGGAAATAGTGGCCGTTGTCCCCCTGCTTGACGACATAGGTGCCGCTGGCTGTTGCGACGGCCATCCCTTCTTCCCGGTGCGCTGGTGTAACGGCAGTTTCCCAGGATGAGACCGCGAGGGTGTCCTGACTGCATGGCGTTCCCTGATAGATCAGTTCGCCTTGCGGGTTCCTGCATTTGTACACGGAAGCCGCCCAGGCATCCTTGCCGGCGAAAGCCAGGATAATCAGTGACAGCAATGCAGCAATGTTTTTTCGCATGGAGCCTCCCGGCAATTACGGCTATCCCTGTGCGATCAAGGGCTGAGCGTGACTAGCGATTCCCTATCGCCGTCGCATACTGGTAATGCCTGGCCGCCTCGTCCATTTTACCCAGACGTTCGGCGAGCTGGCCCAGTGTGGTGTATGCCTCCCGGCTGGGTTGCAGGCTGATGCTGGCATCGAGGTAATTCTGCGCCTTGCCCCACAGTTTCTGGTGCAGGCACAATTTTCCCAGCGCGAGCAACAGGCCCGCATCCTGCCGGTGCAGCTTCAGCCACTTCTCGGCCTGTTCGATCTGGGTCACGGTGCCATCCGAGTGGCAATCTCCGTATATCGCGACCAGTTCGCTGTCCCATTGTGCATTCAGGCTGTCGGTAAGCAGTTGCTGCGCCTGCGCGCAGCCGCCCTGCTTAATCAGCGCACGTGCGGCTGTCGCCGCAAACTTGCTATGTCGCCTGTAATCGGCGGGAATGCTCTTCAGGCAGGCCTTGAGCGATGCTAGGTCAGGCTGCGCCCTGATCTTCTCCAGCCAAGCCTGCTGACGGAACTGCAACGCCACCGTCACGTCCAGCGATTCGCGTTTTTCCAGCTGGTCGAGCAGCCTCAGCACCTCATCCCAGTTGCCTGCCTGCTGCTGCGCCTTGAGCTCCAGCGTCATCACGCCGGAGTGCCCCTTGATTCCGCTGTCGCGCAATTCGTGCAGCGCTTTCAAGGCCGACTGCGGATCGCGCTGATCGAGCATGAATTTGCTGGCCGTCACCAGCCGCATGGTGGAGTCGCCTATCGTGCGCCCCTCGGCTGCGGACAGGTAGGCATCGCGCTTCTTGTATTCTCGCAGCTCATGGGCGGAACGCGCCGCGATCACCGGATATATGACCGATGACTCGCCCGACTCGATGGCGCGCGCGGCAATGTTTTCCGCCGCCGCGTAACGCCCCTCGAAAAATGCGCCCAGCATTTTATCGAGCACCTCGCGTGATTTGGCCTGAGCCCTCTCCCTATGGTATTCCCGCACGTGGGCAGGCAGGCCGTAGACGGCAAAAAACAGGCGCACCAAGGCATAGCCGCAGACAAAGCCCAGCACCAACAGAACCACAAACAGGGTAAGTGACAGCTCGATGCGATAGGGGGGGTAAACCAGCAGAACATAGCCGGAATTGTGCGTGGCCATGGTCAGCGCAACGGCCGCAGCGAACAGTCCCAGTATCCACATCAGATATTTCATTGCGCCACCCTAGATGACTGGTGCTGCGTGGCCTTTGACGGCCCCTTGAAGACCCCACGCGTATCGCTGTCGCGTGTCAGCCGGTAATTCCGCACGGCTGCCAGGCTGGCGCCGATGTCGGGCAATTCGATGCTGATGCTGGAGGCGGACAATCTCTTCAGCGCGTCCTGTATCTTCCCGCTTTGGGCAGACTCGCCGTCAAAATATCTGCTGATCCATTGTTGCGCAGTTTTCAGCTCGTGCCTGAAACTGCTCTCGTCGCGCGACAACAGCGCCAGGCGCGCCGCAAGTAAACGCAGCTTGAGATTTTCGCGGAGGAAGAATTCCTGGTCGGGCGCCAGCAGCGGAATATCCTGCTTGCCGGTATTCTCGATGCGCACCAGCTGCTTCAGTTCCTGCCAGACTTCCCGCAACACTCGCCTCCAGGCCTCCTGCCCTTCATCGGGCGCAGACGCCTGCTCCGCCTGCTGCGCCACGCGCTGCTGGTGGACCAGCGGCAGTTCGTCCACGGCGGAAATCAGGCTGTTGAGCTGGTGATTGATGCCCGGGACATCCACGCTGGGCAAGGCCCGCAGCTTGTCCATATCTTGGCCGATCACCTTGCGCAGTCCGGCGAACACGGCCCGGTCCATGCGCTGCAACCTCGCATCGCCACTCTGCATGGCAATCAGCGCGGCTTTCACATTGGCCGACAACCGCAGTTGCTGCTCGGCGATCAGCAGCAGCTGCTCCACCTCCGCCAGTGCCATCTCGTCACGGTTGACCGACAGGTCGTTGTATAGCGCCTCCAACGCCGCGCGCTGGTTTTGCGCCTCGGCGTAGCGCGCCTCCATCAGCGCGACCTTGGCGGCCAGGTCTCGCACCTGATCCTGTGCCTGCCCCAGCAACGCCTGGCTGGTCTTGCTGTCAACGGACATCTCGCCGATCTTTTCGGCGACCTGCTTCTGCATGGCGTTGATCGTGCGCTGTCCGTCCAGCCATTGCCAGATGAATACTGCCACCAGCACCGCCAGCAGCAGCTGGGTAAGGTTGATGCGCGCGATGATTCCGGCAGACGGCTTCCTGTTTAGCGTCTGCTCCGCCGTGTCCGGCACCGTGTTTTCCGGCTGCGATGTTTGATCGTTCATGTATACCCTCATGTAGAAAAACCGCGCAGGGCAGTTGTCGCTCAGGCTGACTCCTTGCTGCCCTGCACTTGTCGGCCCGATTCGGCCCAGCTCTTCAATGCTGCGATCAGGCCGTCATCTCCGGATTCCGTGATCCGCACCTGCTGCCATCCCTGCTGCGCGGCCAGTCCGGCGATGCGCGGATGCGGCACGAACAGCGCCGTGCTCCGCAATGCGGCGCGGGCCGCGTCGTCCAGCATCTGCCATAGATGCACCAGCGCCTCGCTGCTGGTCACGATGATCGCATCCGGCCGGGCGGCGATTAATGCGCCGGCATCCAGGGCGGGTTTTCCGCGCCGATAACAGGCCGCGTATTCTACCGTCGCCCCGCGTGCCCTGAGCGTATCGCCCAGCAACTCGCGTCCGCCATCGCCGCGAAAGATCAGCACACACTGATTGGCGATATCCTGGAGCGCCGGCAATGCCAGCAGGCCTTCGCTGTCGAAACGCTCCGGCGGGACAACGACATTGACGATGCCCGATTCGCGCAGCGCCCTCGCGCTGCCCTGGCCGACGGCGGCAATCTTCAGAGTTGGCGGCAGCGCGCCCGCCGCTCGGATCGCCGCAATGCCGTAGTGCACCGCATTCGGACTGATGAAGATCGCAAGATCGAATTGCGCTAGCCGGGCAATCTGCTCGCGCAGCGCACTGTCATCCGGTATCGCGCATATATCCAGCAGCGGGAATAGCACGGCGGTCGCGCCAGCCTGCTCTATTCTGTGCGCCAGTTGCACCGCCTGGTCGCGTGGCCGCGTGACGACGATTCTCAATCCATCCAGCGTAAGCCTTTCAGCCATATCCTGCCCGTCGCATCATGAATCTATCGCCTGATTGCCGCCACGGCCCCGCCGTCCGCACCGGATTGGCGGCCATCATCGCGCCGAGGCAGCGCCAGACATCAGAGTGCCAGTTCGGCAAGAATTGCGTCGGCACCCTGCGCGCGCAACGCAGCGGCGATCCGGTTGCCCAGCTCCTCCGGATTGGCGATGTCGCCAGTCATTTCGGATTGCATCATGCGCTTACCGTCCGGGCTGGCGACGAAGCCGCGCATGCGCAATTGGCCGTTTTTCACCTCGGCATAGCCGCCCAGCGGCACTTGGCAGCTGCCGCCCAGCGAACGGCTCATCGCGCGCTCGGCCAGCACGCAGGCGGCAGTATCCGGATGGTTCAGCGCCTGCAACAGCTCAATCACATCGGTGCGGTCGGCGCGGCACTCAAAGCCCAGCGCACCCTGCCCCACGGCCGGAAGGCTTTCCTCGCTGGGGATGATGCCGCGAATGCGGTCGCTCAGTCCCAGGCGCTTCAGGCCGGCTGCCGCGAGGATGATGGCGGCGTACTGCCCCTCGTCCAGCTTGCGCAAGCGAGTCTGCACGTTGCCGCGCAGCGGCTCGACTTTCAGGTGGGGGTAGCGCGCGCGCAACTGACTTTCACGGCGCAGGCTGGAGGTCCCCACGACGCTGCCCGCCGGCAACTCCGTCAAGTTCCGATAATTATTCGACACAAAGGCATCGTGCGGATCTTCGCGCTCGCCGATTGCCGCCAGTACGAATCCGTCCGGCATGTTCATCGGCACATCCTTGAGCGAATGCACCGCCAGATCGGCGCGCCCGTCCTCGAGCGCATTCTCCAACTCCTTGACGAAAAGACCTTTTCCGCCAATCTTGGACAGGGTGACGTCGAGAATCTGGTCACCCTGCGTGGTCATACCGAGGATACTGACGTCGGTTTGAGGATATAATGCGCGCAACCTATCCCGGATATGCTCCGCCTGCCACATCGCCAGCGCGCTTTCGCGCGAGGCTATTACCAAACGGGCCGGGCCTTGATGGGATGTCTGTGTCACAGGTATTTCCTAGCATTTTGTGATTAATAACCGGCGCATTCTAGCATAAGGTGCGCCGTCCTTTTGTCCCGAGAACGCAATGAACTTGATTTCCGCACCAACCGACATTTCCAGCAAAGACCTGCCATTGCGCGACGATGTTCGCCTGCTTGGCCGCATTCTCGGGGACACGCTGCGCGAACAGGAAGGTGAGGAATCCTACCAGCTGATCGAGAACGTGCGCCGTGCCGCAGTGCAGTTCCGCAAGACCCGGGACGATCGCGATCGCATGCAGCTCGAACAGACGCTGAACGCCCTATCGCCGAGCGAAACACTAGCCGTGGTGCGCGCATTCAGCTACTTCTCGCAGCTGTCCAACATCGCCGAGGATCTGCACCACAACCGCCGCCATCGCGCGCACCTCAAGGCAGGCAGTGCCCCGAAAGACGGCACGCTACAACTGGCGCTGGACCGGCTTGAGCAGAAAAAGATAAGCAGCAAAGCGCTGCAATCCTTCCTCGACAGCGCGCTGGTCTCGCCGGTGCTGACCGCGCACCCCACCGAGGTACAGCGCAAGAGCATTCTCGATTGCCAGCTGATCATCTCCAGCCTGCTCGCCCAGCGCGACCGCATGGACATGACGCCGGACGAACTGGCCGACAACGAGGAGGCACTGCGCCGCTTCGTGCTGATCCTGTGGCAGACGCGCATGCTGCGCACTTCCAAGCTAGCTGTACGGGACGAGATCACCAACGGCCTAGAATATTACCGCTACACCTTCCTGAACGAGATCCCCAAGATCTATGCGGGGTTGGAAAAGCAGCTGGAAGCGCGATTCGACAAGGACATCAAGATCCCACCGCTGCTGCGCGTCGGCAGCTGGATCGGCGGCGACCGCGACGGCAACCCGTTCGTCACCCACGACGTGATGTCCGACGCAATGCGCCTGCACTCGTCGCTGACGTTCGAGCACTACCTGAACGAAACCTATGTACTTGGACGCCGCCTGAGCCTGACCGACCGGGTCGTCGAGATCACCGATGCGCTGCGCAAACTTTCCGACGCCTCGCCGGACAAGAACGCCGCTCGCAGTGATGAGCCCTACCGACGTGCGCTGAACCTGATCTACGCCCGCCTTTCGGTCACTGCAAGGCGGCTCGGCCACGAAATCTCGCACCCCCCGCCGCTTGGCCACGATGTCCAACCCTACGCAACACCACAGGAATTCATTGCCGACCTCGACGTGCTGATCGACTCTTTGTTCAAGCACGGCGCGGTGTACCTGGCGCGCGGCCGGCTCGCCAACCTGCGCCGCGCGGCGGAAGTGTTCGGCTTCCACCTCGCACCGCTGGACATGCGCCAGCACAGCGCAATCATCGAGCAGACCGTTAGCGAACTGTTCTCGCACAGCAACGGCAAGGCCAACTATACCGATCTCAGCGAAACCGAAAAACGCGCCGTTTTGCTGGAAGCCCTGCAGGCAGGCAAGATTTTGCTGGCCGACATCAAGCGTTATTCCGACGTCCCGCAAAGCGAATTGCGCATCATGCAGGCCGCGGCGGAAATCCACGCACGCTATGGCCGCGCCGCGCTGCCCAACCACATCATCTCCAAGACCGATGCGGTCAGCGACATGCTGGAAGTCGCGCTGATGCTGCAACAGGTCGGCCTGCTGGAAGGCAGCAACACGCTGCACGTGAACATCATCCCGCTGTTCGAGACCATCGAGGATCTGCGCGGCGGCGCGCGGATCATGGACGAACTGTTCTCCATCCCCTGGTACCGCAAGCTGCTCAAGAGCCGCAGCGACACCCAGGAAGTGATGCTGGGCTATTCGGACAGCAACAAGGACGGCGGCTACCTGACAGCGAACTGGGAACTCTATAAGGCCGAGCTGGAGCTGGTGCAGGTGTTCAACAAGCACGGCGTCGAACTGCGCCTGTTCCACGGACGCGGTGGCACCGTCGGACGCGGCGGCGGCCCCAGCTACGACGCGATCCTGGCCCAGCCGCCGGGCAGCGTGAACGGCCAGATCCGCATCACCGAGCAGGGCGAGGTGATCGCCAGCAAGTATTCCAACCCCGAGATCGGCCGGCGCAATCTGGAGACGCTGATCGCGGCCACCCTCGAAGCCACCCTGCTGGACCATCCGCACAACGCCGACGGAAACCCCGAGTTCATGCGCATCATGGAAGCGCTGAGCCTGGATGCCTTTGCCGCGTATCGCAAACTGGTTTACGAAACACCGGGTTTCACCGAGTTCTTCTTCACCGCCACGCCGATCCGCGAGATTGCCGAACTCAACATCGGCAGCCGCCCCTCGTCGCGCAAGGCATCCAACCGGATCGAAGACCTGCGCGCCATCCCCTGGGTGTTCAGCTGGGGACTGACCCGCATGATGCTGCCCGGCTGGTTCGGCTTTGGCAGCGCGATCAAGCGCTTCATCGAGCGCGAAGGCGACGCTGGGCTGGCACAGCTGCAGGCGATGTACCAGAGCTGGCCGTTCTTCCGCGGACTGATGTCCAACATGGATATGGTGCTGTCCAAGACCGACATGGGCATCGCCCTGAGTTATGCCGAACTGGTCAAGGACGTGGAATTGCGCGAACGCATTTTCGGCGCGATCAAACGCGAATGGGACGACACCGTGAAGATGTTGTTCAAGGTCACCGGCAACAAGACGCTGCTGCAGGACAACCCGATGTTCGCGCGCAGCCTGCTGACGCGCACGCCGTACATCGACCCGCTCAACCACCTGCAGGTATCCTTGCTGGAGCGTCATCGCGCGGGCGACGATGACGAGAAGGTCAAGCGCGCGATACACCTGAGCATCAACGGCATTGCAACGGGTTTGCGCAACAGCGGGTAGTCTCGCGGCGCTGAATACACCGGGAACGGGCCACCGGGCTCGAACCGGCAGGAGTGTCATCCGGAAACTTTAAAGGAGGGGAGGCCTTATGAAGAAAATCCTGTTTGCATCACTGCTTGTCCTGCTCACATCCTGCTCATCGCAGGACAGCGCAAGACTCGACAGCCTGCTGGACATCGCGAACAGCAGCAGCGGCAAGAACCTGCTCAGGATTGCGGCAAGCAAGGACCCGGGCGCCACCGCACAGGTCATGTTGGACAACAAACGCTCCCAGTGGGCGAACGACCCCACGCTGCTGGTTCAGGACCTGCGCGAGGCCAAACGCGACTACGACAGGGTGATGGACGCACTGTCCGGCAAGGTGAAGAAGAAATGGGGCGCCAAGGAGACGCGGCTGCCCGAGCGCACCACTTACGTCAAATACAGCAAGCAGTACAACAGCCGCGCCATCGTGGACTTCGAGCGCGGTGAGATCGTCATCGAAACGCTGGAAGAGAAGGCCGATGCCAGCCTGAAGAACGCCATCATCTCCACACTGCTCACGCCCGAAGACCCCGCCTCTGTGGACGTCTTCTCGGATCGCGCTGTCAACCTGAACGGCACCCCCTTCCTGCTCGGGCTCGTGCTCGACGAGGCGGGGCAGGAGATCAGGACCCAGGAGGCCGCCTCCCGTTATGCCGATGCGGTCCTGCCCAAGGCAAAATCGCGCAGCGTCGAAACTGAAAACGGGATGAAGCCAGTGCGCTATGTCAACTTCCAGATGATCGCCACGTTCGAGGACAAGCAGGCGCAGAAATACCTGCAGACGGTACGCAAGTATGCCAAGCAATACAACGTTAGCCCCAGCCTTGTGCTCGGCGTCATCAAGAGCGAGAGCAGTTTCAATCCGCACGCGGTCAGCAGCGCGCCGGCCTACGGGCTGATGCAACTGGTGCCCACCAGCGGCGGCCGCGAAGCCTACCGGCGCGCGAAGAACGAAGACAAGGCACCCTCCACCGATTACCTGTTCGATCCGGAGAACAACATCGAGCTTGGCACCGCCTACCTGAGCGTGCTCATCTACGAACAGTTGGACGAGGTGCAGGACCGGACGGCCCGCGAATACTGCGTTATCTCGGCCTACAACACCGGACCGAGCAACGTGATGCGCGCCTTCACCGACGCCAAGGGCAAGCAGCGTTTCTCCGAGGGATTTCAGAGGATCAACAGCCTGAGCCCGTCGCAGGTTTTCCAGCAACTCAAGGCGAACCTGCCCTATGAGGAGACGCGCAACTACCTGCCTACGGTCAACACCAACCGCAAGCGCTATTACAGCGTAGACACGACCGTCAGCAGCTGACGGCAAGCCGCGCCCGCATGGCATTTGCGATGCGAGCGCGGCTTGTTTTCCCGTGCGGCTACGCGCCGCTCTCGGGTTGCCTCGCAACCCGAAATCCTAGATAATCCGCCACTGCCGAACCGCCCCAGGGCGGCGCAGCATCCCATTTCCGGAGCCGAGTTTCCATCCACATGAACATCCAATTCCAGCGCGCAGTCGATCGTTATTTGGGCGTGCCGATTTGCGCGATGTTCTCGCTGATCAACCGCATCCTGCCGAACGATCCTGACGGCACACCGCCCAGAAAGATCCTGATCATTCTGCTGTCCGAAATGGGCAGTCTGGTGCTGGCGCAGCCGATGCTGATGCGCCTCAAGGAACAGTATCCCGACGCGTCGCTGCACTTCCTGATGTTCGCCAAGAACCGCGAGGTACTCGACCTGCTCGGCGTGGTACCGCCAGAAAACGTGATCACGCTGAACGACAAGTCGCTGAAGGGTCTGGTCAGTGACAGCATCCGGGCGATACGCACGATGCGACGATTGAAGCTCGACGCAGTGATCGACTGCGAACTGTTCGCACGCATCAGCAACATCTTCTCCTACCTGTCCGGTGCGCCGCTGCGTGTGGGTTTCCATCCGCACACCCAGGAAGGTCTGTACCGAGGCTCCTTCCTGACCCGCCCGGTGCTTTACAACCCCTACCGCCACCTGACGCAGCAATTCCTGACACTGGCCGCAGCGCTCGAATCCACCACCGACCCGGTCGGCAAGATGCTGCCCGAGCCCTACGCCGGCGCAACACCAGTGCTGGACTTCCCCGCCGGAGAACTGGAGCAGGTGCGCCGTGAACTGCACGAGGCCTTCCCGTCGGTCAAGGACAGGGAACTTGTGCTGATCTACCCCAGCGGCGGCATCCTGCCGATACGCGCTTGGCCGCTTGAATCCTATTTTAAGCTGGCCCGTGCACTGCTCGACAAGGGTTACGCGGTTGGCGTAATCGGCATGAAGGGCGATCGCGAGATTTCGCAGTCCGTCGTGGATCACTGCGGCTCGCCGCACTGCGTCAACCTGGCCGGCTATACGCGCTCGGTGCGTCACCTGCTGGCGGTGTTTCATCGCGCCTCGCTGCTGGTCACCAACGACGGCGGGCCCGGTCAATTCGCCGCGCTCACCCCCAGGCTGCCGACGATCATCTTCTTCGGCCCCGAGACACCGCTGCTGTACCGGTCGCTCGGCGACAACGCCTACTGCTTCCACCGTCAGCTGCCCTGCTCGCCCTGCCTGACCGCCTACAACCACCGCACCTCGCCCTGCGACGGCGACAACCAGTGCCTAAAGCAGATCGGCGTCGAAGAAGTGCTGGCCAAAGCCCTAGTGATGCTGGAGCGGCACGCCGCATGATCGCCTGGCTATTCCGCAAGCGGTTCATCAAATTCGCGACCGTCGGCGCGTCCGGCGTCGTGGTCAATCTGGCCGTGCTGTATGTCTGCCAGGAATTCGTCTTTGCCTCGGTTGACACCCCCGCGATACGCCTGAACCTGTCGCTCGCCGTGGCGATTTTTTTCGCGACAGCCAACAACTTCTACTGGAACCGTTTCTGGACCTGGAGCGACCGCGCCCACCGCCCTGACAAGCACCTGGTGCTGCATTTCGGCCAGTACGCACTGGCCTGCTGGGTCGGCACCGGATTGCAGATCCTGCTCACCAACCTGTTTTCGCTGTATTTCCACTATCTGGCATCCAATGCAGCAGCCATCGTGATCGCGAGCCTGTTCAATTTCATGGCGAACAACCTCTGGACCTTCCGCAGCCACAAGCCGCAGGACGAGATCGCGCTGCCGATCATCCCCGAGCCGGACCATGAACAGGACACCGGGCGCGCCCGATGAAAATCACTGACCGCAGAGTGCGCCTCGGCTGGTACCTACTGGCCTGCCTGCTGGCAGCATTCACCTACTTCTACGCCCTCGACAGCGAGCATGCGCCCAAGAACGGCGACGAATACCCGTACGAGCACATCGTGCGGCTGACCGCCGCGAGCGGCGAGTTGTTGCCGCTGCAATCGCAGCTGGACCACATGCGCAACACCAAGCCGCCGTTGCTGTTCTGGCAGGGGATCGCCACGACCGGCTGGGGTGCGGACTGGTCGCTGTGGAAACTGCGCTACCCGAGCGTCATCTACACGCTACTAACTGCGGCGATGCTGTTCCTGCTGGGCCGCAGGTTATCCGGCCGCATCGAGACGGGTTTCACCGCCGCGCTGACCTTCCTGGCCTTCTTCACCACCTACCGTTACGGCCGCCCGTTCCTGACCAATGCGCCCGAGGTGTTCTGGCTGTTCCTGCCGTTCTTCGCGCTGCTGTATTGGCGCAAACTGTTCGCCTCGCGGTTCACCGTCCCGCTGCTGCTCGGCGCCTGCATCGGCATCGGCTTCCTGTACAAGTCGTTCGCGCTGGCGCTGCCGGTTTCGCTCGCACTGGCCGGCTGGTATCTGCACCAGCGCGAGTACCGCATCGCCGATTTCGTGAAGCAGGATGCACTCAAGGTGGTGCTGGCCATCGCCGTCGCAACGGGAATGTTCGCGCTGTGGTTCGTCGCCGATCCCGATCCGCAAGCTGTCTGGAATGAATTCGTCGTCGGCGAGAACGTCGGCAAGTTCGATCCGCACGGGCCGAGCTATCTGGAGAAGCTGCTGTGGAGCGGCTCCAGCCTGTGGAGCTATAGCGCTGCCTTCCTGACCAACGCTGGCCTGTTGACTTTTCCCGTCGTCGCAATGTTCTTCGTCGCCTACCGGCGGCGGCACCAGCTGAGCGGCGACGAGAAGCTGCTGCTGATCCTGATCGTTGCGTTCTTTGTCAGCTTCGCGTTGCCCAGCCAGCGCTCGGGACGTTACCTGCTGGCAGTCATGCCCGCCGTCGCGCTGCTGTGTGCGCTGAACTGGCAGCACATCGGCCGCAGGTTCTTTGTCGCGACACTGGCGCTGGCGGGTGCGGTTGTCGCCGGACTGACTTACCTGGCCATCCGGCTGCAAACTGAAATGAGCGGCGCCACTCTATATCCGCCGCTGTTCTGGCTGCTGCTCGCGGTCACCGCGCTGTTGCTGCTGGCCGCGATAGCCTCCCCCCGCTTCACCCGTGCAGGCGTCAACGTCGCCGCGCTGCTGGTGCTGCTGTGCTTCGCCGCGTTCCTGCGCCCATTCGACGATCCGCTGGGGAGATTCGACTCCGACGCACTGCAGCAGGTCCAAGGCAACCCGGTATGGGTCCCATGCAACTTCAGGGCCAAGGATGAGGGCCACCGTTTCGTGCTGCCCGGTGCGGATGTGCATGGTTACGCCGAATTCCAGAACTTCGACGTGTCCGAAATGGCTGAGCGCTATCCATTTTTCGCGGTGCGCCTGCCGCTACACGACGACACGCAAATCCGGAATTGCGGCGGATGCGAGATCATCGGGCAGCGGCTGACGATACGCGACCGGCAGAGTTCCGCCGAGGTGAAGGCAATGTTCCGTGAAGGCAAGGTACTGCAAACGCTGTTCGCGCGCGAACTGCTGGTGCGTTCGGCGTCCGCCGGGAGACTGGCCTACTCGCAGTCCCCCTCCGAGGCCTGCCGTTGATGACCGCCTTGCCCGATGGTTACGCACGCCGCGCGCTCCTGCCGGCGCTGCTGGTGCTGGCCTTCGGTGCGGCGTTCTACAAGGTTGCCCGACACCCCGTACCCGCGCGCTTTCAGTGGCCGAACCCGGACATGGAAGTCGTGCGCGCCGCCCCGGTCCTGCGCACCCATTTCGTCTCGCAGCGCCAGAACATCTCCACGCACGCGGCATCTCTGGTCGAACTGGGCGATGGCCGCCTGCGCGCCTTTTGGTTCGCCGGCAGCAAGGAAGGCGCAGCCGACGTCGAGATACGCACCGCGGTATTCGACCCATCGAGCGACAGCTGGAGCGCCGAGACCGGCGTCACCGAGCGCATGAATACCCAGCGTGCGCTGCTGCGTTTCGTCAAAAAGATCGGCAATCCGGTTCCCTACCGCGCAGCCGACGGCACCCTGTGGCTGTTTTATGTGACCGTCACACTGGGCGGCTGGGCGGGCAGCTCAATCACCGCAATAATTTCCCGCGATGACGGCACTACCTGGGAGCCGGCGCGGCGCCTCATCACCTCGCCCTTCCTCAATATCAGCACGCTGGTGAAAGGCACGCCGTTTTCCTACGCCGACGGCACTATCGGCCTGCCGGTCTATCATGAGTTCATCGGCAAATTCGGTGAGCTGCTGCGCCTGTCCCCGTCGGGTGCCGTGCTGGACAAGCAGCGCCTGAGCAGCGGTCGATCAGCCATTCAGCCCGTGCTGCTGGTCAAGGACCAGCAGCAGGCCATCATCCTAATGCGCCACACCGGAGCCACACCCAAACGGGTGATCGCCACCTCCACCTACGATGCTGGGATGCACTGGAGCACCCCGGAGAAGACGGCGCTGCCCAATCCCGACGCAGCCGTGGCCGGTGTGGCTCTGCCCGATGGCAGGCTGTTGCTCGCCCTCAACGACACCGAGACGAATCGCGAGGTGTTGTCTTTGACCGCCTCCTCGGACGGCGGCGCCACCTGGCAAACCCTGATGCAGCTGGAAGATCAGCGCAACCGGAGTGCGGGACCAGAAACCTATATGCAGCGCGCCGCAAAACTTGCGCTGCAGACCGAACCTGAGATCGCCAACCCCGCCGCATTCGGCGCCTCCGCCCGGCTGGCCAAGTGCCACGGCGAAGGCTGCGGTTTCGAATTTTCCTACCCCTACCTGATCCATGCGAGCAACGGCGAATTCCATCTCGTCTACACCTGGAACCGCAGCTTCATCAAGCACGTCCGCTTCACCTCCGCGTGGCTGGGCCAGCGCATCAGATCGGTCGAGCAAGACAGCCCTAACGACTCGAACATGGAAGTTTCAAATGCCGCACTTCACTGATCTGACCGGGCTGGTGGGCGTGGCAGTCGCGATGACGACCGCGCTGCCGCAGCTCCCCCGCATCGCGCGGCTACCGCAACCGGCATTGGCAAAATTGCTGGGGGCATTCTTTGTGCTGACGTTGATCCCGCTAGGCACCCTGCCACTCGCCGGCTATGTGCGCGGCGCAACCGGCGACCTGAGCATCACTACGCAGGTACTGTTGTGGTGCGCGCTGCTCAGGCCCTGGGTGACTTTCGATTCCGGCTGGATCGCCTCGCGCCGCGCATTGCTGTTGCTGGCGGCGCTGGCGGCGCTGTTCCTGTATCCAATGGCTCTGGGCATCGGCATGTTCGACCCCTACCGGATGGGGTATGGGGCCCTGCTGTTCGTCCTGGCCCTGCTGTCGCTCGCGCTGGCGGCGTGGTTTTTTGGCTCGCGGCTGGTCACCCTGTGCATCGCGCTCGCCACGCTGGCGTGGGCGCTGGGCTGGCATGAGTCCGGCAACCTGTGGGACTACCTGCTCGACCCATTCCTCGCGATCTATGCGCTGGGCTCTACCCTCGGCCTGGCGCTGAAAGTACTCAGGCGCCGCGCCGCGTCACGACCCTGCTGAACGGGCCCCGGCCCAGCATCGGGGACGGCATGTTCTCTCGCCGCGCCGCCTCGGTTATGATGGCTGCATCCCTTGCCCGGAAACCAGGTGCTGCATGTCCTTCGTCTCAAGTCTCTTCGCAGGAAAGCCCGATCATCCGATGTTCAGCGTGGCCGAGGCTGCCCGGCTGCTGGATGACCTGCCGCGCGACAACCCGGTCAAGTCCCTGAACGAGATCAGCGCCTGGCTGGATTCGGTTAAGGATGCCTCGGGCTTTCGCCCCGAACTGCGGAGCGAGATCGTCCTGCTGCTGGATGAGGCCGGCCAGCCGTTCTATACAGAACTGCTGCAACTTTTCCTGGGTGAGCCGCACCTCCAGGATTTCCAGGGGCTCAAGCTATGGCAGGGTCTGCACGGTTACATGCAGGTGCTGTCCGAAGCATATGACATCTGCCTTCATGAATTGCAGGAGAAGAGCATACCCGCCGACTTCAGTGCCAGACTTCCGGTTGTCTGCGTCAGGGCGATGCATACGTTGGCCGAACAGTTCAAGATCGAGATGATGCATTACGTGGACATCGGGCAGCAGTTCTGGAACCGCTTGTTCCATTGCTACAATTTTTCCACTGCCCACCAGCTCGCCGAGACGATGATATTCGCCTACCCGAGGCAGACCATCCACATCAGCCCGCAGCGCGAGTTGCTGCGCATCATGGTGCTGTATGAATCCTCCCTCGCGACGCTGGCGCAGGACCAGATCGAGGTGGGATTCCGCATCGCCAGCCGCATGGTTAGCTTTTTCGATTTTATCGATACCCCCCACCCCGACTGCCCCTACTACCTCGATCTGGCCCAGCCGGGGCCGCCCAGGCTGGTACCTCAAGGCCTGCATGCCACGGCGACAATGCGCTTTTTCGGCGCCACCCGCGCCGTCTCCAAGGTAGCAGAGATCATCGCCCAGCACGTATATGGCACGATCCAGCAGGAGCAGCGCTTCGGCAGCGAATTCACCCCCGCCGGGAAACTGACTGTGCTCAAACACATGCAGCTCTACTGGGCCAAAGACCATCCGTACCGGCTTCAGGAACGCCGCGTCATCAGCACCGCCGTGGATGTGGTGCACAGCTTCGCCACCATCAGCAGGCTGGTCACTCGCATGGACATCGACAATGCGGCCAACCTCTCCGAAAAGGATGCCGCGATGCTGAAGGAGCGCGCCGACATCAACCTGGTCGCCTCCGAGGAAGCAGTCGATTACGTCACCGAGAAATGGACGATCACGGACTTGAGCCTCACCGGAATCGGCGCCATCATCCCCAAGAACGCTGGCGCATGGGTCAAGATCGGCGACCTAGTCGGGCTCAAGGCCGAGCACAGCCCGCTGTGGTGGACCGGCGTGATCCGGCGGCTGCACACCGATGCCAGGAACTCCCTGCATGTCGGCATCGAGATGCTCGCCAAGAAGCCCCTGTCGGTATGGCTGCGCACGCTGGGCAAGGGCGTCGAAAAGGTGTCTGCATGGGAGTCCAGTTCGGGCTCGTTCGATTACGATTACCTAACCGTGATCCTGCTGCCCGACGCGAACAATTCCTATGCGAATGCGACGATGCTGATGGAACCGGGCGGGTATGTCCCCGACACGATCTACGAGGTGATGCTGGGCGAAAAGAGCCGCAACATCAGGCTGACCGGCCTGCTGGCCGAAGGCGAGGATTACGAGCAGGTGAGCTTTCAGTGGCTCGGCAAAACGGCGACCTGATAGGCAGGTCGGCGCCTATCCGGCGACAAACTTTATTCGTGCTCCAAAATCAATATTCAATATTCTTTTTCCCTACACTTGGGGACGGAGTCCAATTTAATCACGATTGTTAGCATCACTGATCCGTGAGCCGATACCCACATTTTCTACAAACCGAAGGAAAGCTCTTAGGGATCGCAAGCCCATAGCGAATTTCATACAAATAGGGAGTTCCGCATTTTTCGCACTTCAGCGTATTGCCCCAAACTCCAAAAGCGAAAAGTAAAAGCGGGGTCGGTAGTGCCCAAGTAGGATTGTTCGCAATTACCGCAATGGCTGCCAACAACAAGGCTATAAATACGATAACTACAAGAAGAATTGAATATTTGGTTTTGATTGACATATACACGACGCACCTAATACAAAACGTTTGTTGTACAGCCAGCTTGCCATAAGGGACGGAGCCCAGTCACATCTCTTCTATCTGTACGCCCAGCCCCAGTGCCTTCCACTGCCTGGCCTCTTCCTGCAGCGCCGCCTCGGTCAGTGGATTCTGCGCCAGCCATTCTGCATCCAGCGTCAGATGGAACTTGGTCCCGCTGAAACGGCCTTGCAGCTTGGGCAACTCGATGTCGCTGCGGTTGCGATGGAACAGCACGGCCAGCCGCAGACTCATCACCAGCGCGTATTCCGTCGCCGCATCCATGTCGGTGCCGAAATCGCCAATGATGCGCGCCCCATGCGGCGGATCGGCGGGCGCCATCTTCGCCGAAACTTTGGCTTCCTTGCGCCGTTCCCTGAGCTTGACCAGGCTGCCGCGCTGGGCCAGCGCCAGCATGCTCAGTTGCGCCTGCTCCTTCTTTGAAAATCCCGGCATGTCGGCATTGGCCAGGATGTAGGCGGTGTGCTTGTGGTAGCCGCTGTGCGCGACGCTGATGCCGATCTCGTGCAGGCTGACCGCCCAGTCGAGCAGGTGCAGATCCGTCTCGTCGCCGAGGAACTGCTGTGCGATCGCGTGAGCCAGCCGGCCCACCCGCGCCGCCTGCCTCGCGTCCACATGATAGCGCTGCATGAACTGCGCCACGGTCACGGCGCGCATGTCATCATCGTGGAACCGGCCCCACAGGTCGTACAACACCCCCTCGCGCAGCGCGCCCAGCGCGGTGTCCATGCGCGCGATGTCCAACTCGCAGAACGCGGCGTACATGATGGAGAACCCGCCGGCGATCACGGGAACGCGATCGGGCCGCAACCCCTGCAGGGCGAGCTTGTTCACGTCGCCCGCCTCCAGCATCTGCGCGCGCAGGCTCTCCAGCCCGTCGCGGGTGATGCCGCTCTTGCTGAACCCGTTCAGCTCCAGTATTTCGGCAAGAGCCTTGGCCGTGCCGGACGAGCCCATGGCCTGCTGCCACTGCCCGCGGTAATCGGCGACGATGGTCTGGAATTCGTTGCGTGCGGCCAGCTCGGCCTGCTTGAGGTTCTGGCGGGTGATCCTGCCGTCGGGGAAGAAACGGCTGCTGGAGCTGACGCAGCCGATGTACAGGCTTTCCAGCTTGAGCGGGGTGAGCCCGTTGCCGATGATGCACTCGGTGGAACCGCCGCCGATGTCGATGACCAGGCGGTTGTCGTCAGAGGGCGGCAGGCCGTGTGCGACGCCGAGGTAGATCAGGCGCGCCTCCTCCCTGCCGGCGATCACCTCTATCGGGAAACCGAGGATGTGTTCGGCCTGGGGGATGAAATCGGCGGCATTCTTCGCCACGCGCAGCGAATTGGTTCCGACCGCGCGCACCGCCTCGCGCGGCAGGCCGCGCAGGCGCTCGGCAAAGCGCTCCAGCGCGGCGAACGCGCTCTGCTGCGCTTCGACATTGAGGAAGTTGTCTTCATCGAGACCGGCAGCCAGCCGCACCGGTTCGCGCAACCCGTCCAGCATGTAGAGCTGGCCGCCCTCCACCCTGGCCACCTGCAACCGGAAGCTGTTCGAACCGAGATCGACGGCGGCGAGGATGGGCTGCGTGTGCATGATAAAGGCTAGGGGATGGGGAGCAGATTTGCCCGCTTGCTACTTGGGCGCAATGCGCCTGTCCACTCCCTGCTTACCATTACTTTACTGCTGGATTTCCCGGTCGATCTCATCCACGGTGATATGGCGCACGTCGCGCCCCTTGACCATGTAGATGACATACTCGGCCATGTTCTTGGCATGGTCGCCGATGCGCTCGATCGCCTTCGCGACGAACAGGATCTCCAGCGAAGTGGAGATCGTGCGCGGGTCTTCCATCATGAAGGTGATCAGGTAGCGCATAATGGCGCGAAACTCCTCGTCCACCTGGTCGTCCTGTCGCACCACCTGCGCGGCCATCACGATGTCCAGCCGGGCAAATGCATCCAGCGACTTGCGCAGCATGTCCAGCGCGATATCCGCGGCATGCTTGATCTCCTGGTAACGCGGGATCGCCAGACCCTGCTTCTGCGACAGCAGCTTGGCCATGCGGGCGATCTTCTCGGCCTCGTCGCCGATCCGCTCCAGGTCGGTGATCGTCTTGATCACCGCCATCACCAAACGCAGGTCGCCCGCAGTCGGCTGGCGGCGCGCGATCACCTGGCTGCACGCCTCGTCGATCTTGACCTCCATCGCGTTGACACGGTGGTCCTCGGACACCACCTTGGTCATCAGCGCGATGTCGCCGCTGACCAGCGATTCGACTGCGCTCTTGATCTGGCTTTCCACCAGCCCGCCCATCTGCAGCACATTGGCGCGGATGGCTTCCAGCTCTGCATCAAACTGACGGGAAATATGATCACTGCTGCCCATGGTGTATTCCTTTAGTTAATCGGCCCTGCAACATAAACGAGGATTGTGAAGGATAGATGAAGGTCAGGCCCGCATCGTCTTCACGCCTTCCGGCGTGCCGAGCAACAGCACGTCGGCGGGACGGCGGGCGAACAGCCCGTTGGTCACCACGCCCGCCAACTGGTTCAACGCGGTTTCCAGTTCCACCGGGTTCATGATGCTCAGGCCGTGCACGTCGAGGATGACGTTGCCGTTGTCGGTGGTGAAACCTTCGCGCAACTTCGGCTGCCCGCCAAGCTTCACCAGTTCACGCGCGATATAGCTGCGCGCCATCGGGATCACCTCGATGGGCAGCGGGAACTTGCCCAGCACGTCCACCAGCTTGCTCTGGTCGCACACGCAGATGAATTTTTTGCTCGCCGCCGCGACGATCTTCTCGCGCGTCAGCGCACCGCCGCCGCCCTTGACCATGTGCATGTGGCGGGTGATCTCGTCGGCGCCGTCCACATACACCGGCAGGTCTCCCGCATCGTTCAGCGACAGCACCTCGATGCCGTGGCCCTGTAGGCGTTTCGCAGAGGCCTCGGAGCTGGCGACCGCGCCGCGTATCCTGCCTTTGATCTTGGCCAGTTCGTCGATGAAGAAGTTGGCGGTGGAGCC
>DASWTZ010000124.1:0-8332 GCA_036401875.1 Gallionella sp. | reverse complement strand
CACATGACAAAGTGGGTACCGGCACTGCGCCGACTCGCGCCTATGTTGTCTTCGAGCGTGCGGGAAATGTCATGACGGGCGAGTCATCGACCGAATTGCCAACGGGTTTCCAGATACTGTCCCCTGCGGCCGAGGCAAGCATCTCGAGGGCAACCACTCCCGCCATTGCGCTCACCTGGTCGAACCTCGACGCGGCAGCCACGATGGAACTCGAGGTGGCCGGCAGCTGCGCTGACGGCAGCCGGTATACGCTGCAGCGCAGCTTTGGCGGCGATACCGGGGCGGCCACATTGGCCGGGGCAGATTATTTTCCGGCAAGCGCCGACCCGGCAATCAACTGCCGCGTGGCCATCATGCTGCATCGCATCAGGCTGGGCGGCGTTTCGCCGCAATTCGCCTTCGGCAGCTTTCAGGGCGTGCAGCGAAGAACCGTCCAATTCACCTCCACCCCCTAGGAGCCGGCATGGATCGACCAATATCCAAACTGCTGTTCACGCTGGTGCTGCTGTCGGCAGCCCAGGCACATGCAGAAATGACCTATCAGGTTGCGCCGTCGGTGGGCAATGCCTCGATCAGTAAGCCAGACGGCTACAACGATTCGTCTTATATCCGTATCGACGGCAGCTTTCATCCTGTTCCGCAGTTTGCGGCCAACCTGTTTGTCGCAAGCTATACGGGGTTTAAATCCGCCAGCGGCAACGATGTCACGATCAAGGTGAACGGCTACGGCGCGGGCGTGACCGGCAGGTGGCCTGTCCATCCTCATGTGCACCCCTATGTCCGGCTCGATTACATGTTGTGGCGTGCCGAGGCCGTCAGCCTTGACCGGACCTTGGCGGAGGACAGCGGAGGCAGTGCGGGGCTTGCGCTTGGGATGCAATTCCCGATTCGGGGTATTTACGGGGTTAAGGCCGAGTTTTCCGGCTACAACGATGTGAGCGGTGCCGACATCAGGCAGTTCTCGCTGGGCGCCACCTTCGAGTTTTAACGGCTGGATGCGGGCTGATTTTCTGTGCAAGGCCGGGTAGCGCTGGGGCGCTTGTGCACGATCGGGTTTGGAGTAGAATTTGCTACGCCACAAGGTGGTGCAGTTGCCGCTCGATGTGGAAACCCAAAACACTGAGGAGGTCTTCATGTTACATCATCAAGAGCATCCGAAACGCCATGTGTTGCACCTGGAAGAATTGGGCAAGAGTGCTGTGGTGACCGGCCCGGTGGGCGAGTCGCTGCAGGTCAAACTGACCGATCCTGCCACCTTCGTCATGACCGATTTCATGGAGCGTGCCTTTTTCAAGGTTGCGCCGGACGAGCAGATCGACAGGGTTCTGGAGAAAATGAAAAACGCGGGCGTACGCTCGGCCTTCGTGATGGATAGTCTGGGCGACAAGCTACTTGGCATGATCACCGCGTACGACATCATGGGCGAAAAGCCGCTGCGTTATCTGCAAAGCAGCGGATTCACCGAGCATAGGGACATTTTGGTTTCCGACATCATGGAAAGCGTCAAGGATATGGTGGCGGTGGACATGCACGAGGTGGCGAAGGAGTCGGTGCAGTCGGTGCTGGATGTGTTGCAGCAAAGCCGTCGCACGCACCTGCCGGTGGTGGAAAAAAAGGAAGGCGAGGCGCCTCATCTGCGGGGCCTGTTTTCCACCACCCGGGTGCTGCGCCTGACCGAGGACGCGCGCCGCACGATTACCCGCGTAAAGTAAGGCCTGCACCGGCGCAGCCGGGCACGGAAGGAATGCAGGCAGAAAAAATCGCCCATCAGGGCGATTTTTCATTTGTGCATGCGCTCAGGAAGTTTGTTTAAGCGCGGCATGGGCGGCAGCGAGCCGCGCGATGGGAACGCGCGGCGCGGAGCACGATACATAGCTGAGCCCGATGCGGTGGCAGAATTCGATAGAAGCCGGATGGCCGCCGTGTTCGCCGCAGATGCCGATCTTCAGGTCGGGTTTGACCTGGCGCCCCCAGTTGACGGCCAGCTCCATCAGTTTGCCGACCCCCTGAGTATCCAGCACCTCGAACGGGTTGTCGCGCAGGATCTTCACCGCGTTGTACATCGGCAGGAACTTGTTTTCGGCATCCTCGCGCGAGAACGAGAAGGTCGCCTGAGTGAGGTCGTTGGTGCCGAAGCTGAAAAAGTCGGCCTCCTCTGCCAGCTTGTCGGCGCGCATGCAGGCGCGCACCACCTCCATCATCGTGCCGAACTTGAAATCCAGTTGCTGGCCGGTGGAAGACTCGATCTGCTGCTTGAGCTCGTTGACGAATTTTTTAACGGCGCGCAATTCCGCAGAGGTGCAGACCTGCGGCACCATGATTTCGGGGTGGTTGACGATGCCGTGCCGGGTGCATTCCGCTGAGGCCTCGAGGATGGCGCGGATCTGCATCGTATATATCTCGGGGAAGGTGATGCCTAGGCGCACACCGCGATGTCCCAGCATCGGGTTGACCTCGTGAAGCGTGCGCACCTTCTTCAGGATGGCCTCCTTCTTTGCGATCGCCGCATCCACGACCCTGGATTCGGCAAGCGTGTGTATGTCATGCATCGCCGATGCATCGGCGGGCGACAGCAGCTTGAGGGTATCGATCAGGATGTCCACGCCGTTGGCCGTGTTGCGCAGATGATGCAGTTGTTCCAGTTCAGCCACCAGCTGCGATTCGGTTGGCAGGAACTCGTGGATCGGCGGGTCGAGCAAGCGGATGGTCACCGGGCGCGGCGACATCACCTCGAACAGCGCCTGGAAGTCGCTGCGCTGGATCGGCAGCAGCTTGTCGAGCGCTTCCTGGCGCTGCTCCAACGTGTCCGCGACGATCATTTCGAGCACGATGGGCAGGCGGTCCTGCGCATTGAACATGCGTTCGGTGCGGCACAGGCCGATGCCTTTTGCGCCGTAACCCAGCGCGCGCTTGGCATCCTTGGAACTGTCGGCGTTGGCCATCACGGTCAGCCTCGCTGTCTGGTCGGCCCATGACAGCAAGGTCTTCAGGTCGTCGGTAAATTCGGCCTCCACCATCGGCACCGCACCCGGATAGATGTGCCCGGTGGTGCCGTCTATCGTCAGCAGGTCGCCTTCGTTGATTACAGTGTCGCCTATGGTTGCCTTGCGCGCATGGGTGTCGACATGGATGCCTTCAGCGCCGGCGACGCAGGGCTTGCCCATGCCGCGCGCCACCACCGCCGCATGCGAGGTCTTGCCGCCGCGGCTGGTCAAAATACCTTGGGATGCGAAGAAGCCGTGGATGTCTTCAGGCTTGGTCTCTTCACGCACCAGGATCACCAGCTGCCCGCCGCGGCCCATCTGCTCGGCACGGTCTGCGTCGAACACGGCCCGCCCGCAGGCGGCGCCAGGCGAAGCGGGTAGGCCCCGGGCCAGCGAGGTCGCGGTATGTTTCGGGTCGAGCCGGGGGAATAGCATCTGTTGCAGCATCTCCGGGTCGATACGCAGCAGCGCGCGTTCCCGGTCGATCAACCCGCTCTCAGTCATCTCCACCGAGGTGCGCACCATGGCGTGCGCGTTCATCTTGCCATTGCGGGTCTGCAGGCAATACAGTGTGCCGCGCTCGATCGTGAATTCGAAGTCCTGTACCTCTCGGTAATGGTTCTCCAGCTTGTCGCGCAACTCGACCAGTTGGCGATGCAGGTCGGGCATCTCCTCGGCCATGCGCGCGATCGGCTTGGGTGTGCGGATGCCGGCGACGACATCCTCACCCTGCGCATTCACTAGGTACTCGCCGAACATCTGATTCTCACCGGTCGCCGGATTGCGCGTGAAGCCGACGCCGGTCGCCGAGTCGAAGCCGCGGTTGCCGAACACCATCGTGCACACGTTGACCGCGGTGCCGTTGGCCATTTCGGGCGTGATCTTGAATTCGCGCCGGTAGTCTACCGCGCGCTTGCCCATCCACGAGTTGAACACCGCCTGGATAGCGATCTCCAGCTGTGCGAATGGATCCTGGGGAAACGGTTTGCCGGTGTGGCCGTGCACTGCATCGAGGAACAGGCCGGTGATCTCACGCAGGTTTTCGGCGGAGAGTGCGATGTCCTCCCGGGCTCCCTCGCGCTGCTTGATGGCCTCGAAAGGCTCATCGAACAGTTCGTCCGGCATGCCCAGCGCGACCTTGCCGAACAGCTGCACGAAGCGGCGGTAGGCATCGTAGGCGAAGCGCTCGTCGCCGGTCTGCTTGATCAGACCCTGCAGCGTGTCGCTATTCAGGCCGAGGTTGAGTATCGTGTCCATCATGCCGGGCATCGACATCGCCGATCCGGAGCGCACCGACACCAGCAGCGGATTGTTTGCATCGCCGAAGCCCTTGCCGGTCGCCTGCTCCAGCTGCGCCATGCGCGACCGCACCTCGTCCATGACGCCGGCCGGCAGCCTGTGTCCGGCGGCCAGATAGTCGAGGCAGGTCTCGGTGGTGATGACGAAGCCGGGCGGTACGTTCAGGCCGATCTGCGTCATCTCGCACAGGTTGGCACCCTTGCCGCCCAGCAGTTTCTTGTTCTTGCCGTCGCCCTCGGCGAAAGCGTAGACGAACTTTTTCTGGCTCATGATGCATCCTCCAAAACGAACGATCGAAAATTGTCGGCGGTGTCCGCCATCCCGGATGTGCGTTCGATGCTATCACTTTTTTGTGTGGGCGTGCTTTCAGGCCAGCCGCGCCGAAAAATATCGCCGGGGAATTCGGGATAGAATTGCGCATCGAAAATTGACAGGGCGGTGTTATGAATCTGGCTGAATTGTTTCGCCATCAGACCGATCTGCTGGAGCTTGCGGCGGGACAGGCGTTGTTCAATGAGGGTGATCCGGGCGACCTGATGTATGTCCTGATGTCCGGCACCGCCGAGATCGTGGTGCACGGCATGGTGGTGGAGACGGCGGCGGCCGGTGCAATCGTCGGCGAGATGGCGATGATCGACGATGGCGCCCGTTCGGCGTCGCTCGTTGCCAGGAGCGACTGCAGTTTTTTGCCGATAGACAGGAAACGTTTCAATTTCCTCATCCAGCAGACGCCGAACTTTGCGCTGCACGTGATGAAGGTGATGGCGGAACGGCTGCGCAAGACCGACGAGATACTGTATGCGGAGCGGCAGCGCAACGCTGGCAGGTGAGGGAGGTGCCGGAATCGCCGGTGCAGGCAACTTGGAGAGGAGGAGGCAATGGTTCGCGGAATTTTCTTTTACCTGATCGTCTGGCTCGTTGTGACGGTCCTGATTTACGGTTACGGCAAATTGCGCAAGAGCGAAAGGATGAGCTTGCTGCGCTGTTTTCTGTACGGGCTGGGGACGGCGACGGTCGCTCTGGGCGTGGTGTTGTTGATGGTCTATCTGTTTTAGGGAGAGTGAAAATGAGAAAGGTCGTTTTGTTGCTGTTGGCGATGGTCGCGCTGTCAGGTTGTGAGCGGATCGAGACCGGTGAGGTGGGGTTGCGGGTCGGATTCGACAAGCAGGTGAACACGACCGAGTTGCAGCCCGGCACCTTCAACCAGACTGTGATCGGCAGCGTGCTGACATTCCCGGTGCGGGACATCGCGCTGACGCTGGACAACATGCATCCGCAGACCGCGGACAACTCCACGCTGGAGGACATGGACATCACCGTGATCTACAGCATCAACCCGGCTGCGGTGGGCGAGTTGTACACGACCAAGAGCCGTGCGTTCCATGCGCGCGACGAGAGCAACGACATCGTGCTGATGTACAACTACCTGACCACGGTCGCGCGCAGCGCCTCGTACAAGGCGGCTGCCAAGCACGATGCGCTGAAGACCATCTCGGCGCGCGCCGAGATCGAGGCCGACACGGCGAAATACATCACTACCGCACTAGCGGACGAGAAGTTGGATGCGTCGCTGTCGATCACCAAGGTGCAGGTGCGCAATATCCAGCCAGCCGCGAACATCATCGCCTCGGCGAACGCGGTCATCACGGCGCAGAACAACCTGAAGGCGAAGCAGGTCGAGGTGGACATCGCGCGCAAGGAGGCGGAACGCCTGTCGCTGCTGAGCAGCAATAGCCAGAACGTGCGCTACATGGAAGCCAAGGCGCTACAGGACATTGCCGAAGGCGTGAAGGAGGGCAAGGTGCAGTCCATCGTCGTGCCCTACGACTTCAAGGGTATTATCAATGTAGGTAGATGAGCGAGCCGATCGAGCCGTTCACAACCATGGGTTGTAATAGATTATTTTAATAAAGGGGAGAGATGATGTTACGCAGCTGCTTGATCGCCATACTGGCATTCACACTTACCGCATGCGGTCCGTCCATGTACGTGAAGGAGATGGAAAGCCCGAAGAGCGCGATGATTTTCGGGCACATCGAGGCGGGAGAGGGGCCGATGTATTTTCATTGGGTGCAGCTGAAACATACCGATGCGGCCGGGAACGTGGAGTACTACACCACGCGTTCTGACGAGGACGGCATGTTCTATGCGGAAAATGTCCCGATGGGCAGGTATCAGATCCACCGGATAGGGCAGGGTAACTCCCCGATGGGGCCGAATGCCACGGCAGGTGGCGGTGTCATCTGGTCACTGGGCGAGGCGGGCAAGGATACCGCGATGCGGGTCAGCCAGCCGGGGGTGCATTATTTCGGGTCGTTCAAGTACACCTATATCGAGGCGGAAGGTTTCTTCGGGCGGGACTCGTTCAATTTCGATCGCGCGAGCAAGCCTGGAGAAAAGACGCTGCTGGAGCGGTTGCTCAAGTACACCAAGGATACGCGCTGGGAGGGACGCACCAGCAAGCGCCTGGCCGCCCTGAAGTAGGGACTATTCGGTTTTTATGATGACCGGCTCACTGGAAGATTTGCATCCGCACCGGGTCTGGGCGCATTTTGCAACGCTGTGCGCGATACCTCGGGCTTCCAGTCATGAGGCGGCACTGCGGGCGCATCTGGAGGCCTGGGCGCACGGGCGCGGCATCGACGCGGTCGTGGATCGCGCCGGCAACCTGATCCTGAGCAAGCCTGCCAGTCCGGGCTGCGAATCCGCGTCCGGCCTGATCCTACAGGGACATCTCGACATGGTGTGCCAGTCCAATGTGGGGACTAGGCATGACTTTGCGCGCGACCCGATCAATGCGGTGGTGCGCGACGGTTGGGTGGTGGCGGAAAATACCACGTTAGGGGCGGACAATGGTATCGGCGTCGCCCTAGCGCTGGCTGTACTGGAAGAGCCGGACCTGGTCCATCCGCCGCTTGAGGTGCTGCTCACCGTCAACGAGGAATCCGGCATGGACGGCGCGCGTGGTCTGGTGTCCGGCACATTGCAGGGGCAGCGGCTGATCAACCTCGACACCGAGGAGTGGGGGCACTTCTACCTGGGCTGTGCGGGCGGCGTGGATGTGGAGGTGAGCCACGAATGCGACCATGAGGATGTTCCGGCGGGCTTTGCGCTGCTGCGCTTCGAGGTGTCCGGCTTGCGCGGCGGCCACTCCGGCATCGACATCCACCTGGTGCGCGGTAATGCGATCAAGCTACTGGCCGAGGCGCTGCGCGACCTGGCCGCGCACACCGACGTGCGCATAGTCGAGATGAAGGGCGGAACGGCGCGCAACGCGATACCGCGCGAGGCCTACGCGGTCTGCGCGCTGCCTGAAGCCGCCGCTGCGAGCATCGACGAATGGGTGCAGCACCGGCGCGAAGCCTGGCGGCAACGCTACACCGAGGACGCCGGTGTGACCTTCGCGTGCAGGCATGACGACACCCTGCCTGAAACCGCCATATTGCGCGCCGGGCAGGAAAGACTGCTCGCCTTTCTCGAAACGGCAGCGAGCGGCGTTGAGCGCGTCAGCACGGACTTCTCAGGCGTGACCGACACCTCAAGCAACCTCGGTGTTATGTCACTCGAACAGGGAGTGTTCCGGGCGACGTTCAAGGTGCGCTCGCTGGCGGATGCGCGCGCTGACGCGCTGGCCGACAAGCTGGTCGACCGCGCGTGCAGCTACGGCCTGCATGCCTGGAAGGACGGCGCATACCCGGGCTGGACGCCGGATCCGTCTTCAAGCCTGCTGGCGCTGTGTCAGCGGGTATACACGGCTCAGTTTGGCCAGCCCGCGGGGTTGCAGGTGATCCACGCCGGGCTGGAATGCGGCCTGTTCGCCGCCAGCCATCCGCGTTTGGACATGATCTCGTTCGGCCCGGACATACGCGGTGCGCACGCGCCCGGCGAGCGGGTGGAAATAGAGTCGGTGGGGCGCTGCTGGACCTTGCTCAAGGCGGTGTTGCAGGTGCTGGCCACCGAATGATGCGGTCAGAATGCCATTCAGTGGCCTGACGCACACCTTTCGTCGGAACGTGAGCTTTAAAGGCACGCGATCTTGATATAAAGCG
>DASWTZ010000123.1:0-20219 GCA_036401875.1 Gallionella sp. | reverse complement strand
TCGCGCTGCCGGGAGGCGAGCCGGGCGCTGTCATCGGTGACTGCAACCAGGTCTTCTCCCTTCGCCAGCGCAACCGAGATGACCTGATTCCGGAAGGATTCCTGGATGTCCCTTTGTATACGCGCCACCGTCTCCTGATTGCTTTTCCGGGCAAGTTTGCGGGACTGTTCAATCTGGCTTCTTGTCAGTTCGTCCTCGAGCGTATTGGGCTTGGTGCCTGACTGGCCAGTGTCGTCCGGGGTCATCGCCGAACCGACCACGGCGCCAATCGGGATCGAGATGGGGCAAACGATCAGGGCAAGAATTCCAAAACGTAAGCATTCTGCGCCGGCCAAAGCTCCTTTGGCTGCGCCCTTCCCCTTGCTGGAGGCATGTTCTTCCAGTTCGACCTCCGCTTCCTGAGCAGAGGCGACTACCGCCACTCGGCCGAGCTCGACCTGGTCTTTTGTCCTTGGTGCAGATGCATGATGCAAGTCAGGCGCAGCGCAGCCGGGCTGGAGCGCGATGGCGACAGCCAGCAAAGAGGCCGCTATCCGTTCGGGGATCAGTCTGCGCCGGACGGCGCCTAGGGTTTGCACGGTGAGCCATCGAACATGCCAGGGAGCGGTCGCGGATCTCGCCGTCATCATTTCGCCTCAGAAGTAGTGGAGTATCCCGACGGAGATCAGCGCGACGCTGACGTCATGCGTACTGGAGGTCTGGTTGCTGTAGATAACCGTCATCCTGGCCTTGCCGAAGTTCTCATATTGCACGTAGAACCTGGTCTGCTGGTCGGGCGCAGATTGCCAGCCGATGCCGAACATCGGGTTGGTCTTGGTTGCGCTGCCCGAGCCGCTGACGGACTGGACGCCGCTCCCGTAAAGGGAATACTGGTAGTCCAGCGTGGTGGTCGCCCACCCCAGTTTTGCCACCAGGTCCCGGTGATGTTCGAGCGGGATGGTGCCGACCACGGCAATATGCTCCGTAGAAGCGTTCAGGGACTGGTCCGTGTAAGGGCTGAACTGGATGGAATTGGAGTTGCGGTTCTGCCACCCTACGATAGTCAGGCCTGCTTCGGCTCCCACATACGAGTTGAAGTTATAGCCACCGCCGATGCGGATGCCATCGGAAGTATCTACAGGTGCATTGCCGAAGCTGAATATTCCCCAATCTCCAAAGGCATAATAACCTTGATCAGCGGCAGAAGAGGAAGCAGAAGTCGCCATGAGGAGTAGCAGAACAACTGATAATCCTTTCATTTCCCTCTCCTGGGAAGTGGCTCCGCTTAGTTTTCCCATTTCTTAAGTAGAAGCCTTGCGGTTAATGCCTACGCTGCTTTGGGCAGTGCGGGCAGGTTGTCGAAGTAGAACTCATCCGGCGTTTTGTCGTCAAGCGACAATTTTGGGGTCAGGTCTTGCATTCACGCACCCCATCCGCTTTTACCGCTCTGCCAACTGGTGGTTCTATACCCCCGTCCAAGTAACACGGGGTGTTAAAAATTCAAGCCTGAATCGCCCCGAGTTTTGAGGAGGCTCCTAATCTTGAGAGAATGGAGCTATGAACAAGTCAAATAAATATTCCACCGAAATCCACGTAAGGCGTAGGGCGTCAATAAGCGAAGCGCATTGCGCCGTATGAATGAAATGGAGACGGAGCCCGGTGAAGAAGCAGTAGGGAGAGCTGAACAATGAAAATCTGGTATGAAAATGTGATATCAGAACCACCGGAAGCTGTATTCCCATGGATCGCAGAACCTGAAAAAGCCATGACGTGGCAGAAAGATGTCAAGGGAAGTGAAGTGCTTGTCAGTAATCCCGAGGTGGTCGGGACGACCTTCAAAGAGATCATCGAGGAAGATGGCAATACCCTCGAAATGCACGGGATCATTACAAGATATGTGGTAAACGAAGCAATTGGATTTCACCTGGAAAGCAAGATCCATGAGTTCGATATCAGTTACTCCCTGGAGGAGTTGGAAGGGAAGACGAAATTCAGGATTGATGCGGATATAAGATGGAAATTTCCAATGAACCTCATCAGTTTGTTTATCGGGAAGAAAATCGAAGCGAACCTGGTCAGGAAACTGGAATCTGAAACGCTGGAGTTGAAGAAGGTATGTGAAGCCAGACAACGGCAAACGGCGACACCCTCCCGTCTTCATTTCCTGCCAAATGATAGACTGTCTCAAATTCACTCTGGAGAGGTGTTCATGGAAACAATCCCGTCATCTGTAACCGAATTCAGGCGGCGCAAGAGGATCTTTGCGCTGCGCGGCCTGCTGCCGGTGGCGCTGTTCGTCGTGCTCGGCGTGCTCTTGCAGATATGGGGCATGCCGGACGATAAACCGGTCGTCTTTGCGGCCAATGTGATGATCTTTTTTGCCGGTGTCTGGTATGTCATTTCGGCGAAGCGCTATTACCGCTGCCCGGTATGCGAGAAGGTGGTGGTGCCGACCAAGGCGGACGGCACGCCCAGCGAGATCAGCTTCGGCATCGCCTATCGCCCCAAGGTGTGCCCGTATTGCGCGGCGGTGCTGAGCCAGGACCGCCGCTGAGCGGACCGACCCCTGTCCTTTCCCCGGTGCGTCGGGGGACGCAAGCCAAAGATGTTCCGTATCTGTTGCTGAACGATCGCGAAAGGGAATGCCGATGCCACCGTTGCCGCGCCTGCTGATATTCATGCTGATCGTGATTTTCCTCGTGAGCCTGGTGCAGATCGGGCTGATCGGCACCGCCTTCGACAAGCTGGGGCTCTCGGCGGAATCGGGCTATCTGCTGCTGTTGTGCACCCTGGCCGGCAGCCTGATCAATCTGCCGCTGTTCAGCCTCAGTGCGGTCAGCGCGCCGAAAATGCAGGAGCCGAAAATGGGCCCGCCGGCGCACTGGATGTTCTACCGGCTGCCGGCCGGCAGCGGCAGGGTCGTCGTGCTGGCCAACGTTGGCGGGGCGGTGGTGCCGGTCGCCTTTTCGCTGTACCTGATCGCCCACTACCCGCTGAACCCGTTCGACATCGCCATCGCGGTGGCTGTGGTTACCGCGATCGCCCGCCGGTTTAGCTTCCAGATCCCCGGTATCGGCATCGGTATTCCGATGCTGCTCGCGCCGATTGCCGCCGCGCTGGTCGCGACCGCACTCGATCCGCTGCAGCGCGCCCCGCTGGCTTATATCGCCGGCACGCTGGGCGTGCTGATCGGCGCAGACCTGCTGGGCCTTGGGGGCATCCGCAAGCAGGGCGCGACCTTCGCAATCATCGGGGGAGCGGGCACTTTCGACGGCGTGTTTCTCACCGGCCTCGTCGCGGTGTTGCTGGCGTAGCTGCCGGCGCTTTCAAGCCTGCCACACGCCGAACCCCGCCTCGCGCAGGTCTATGCCGATCTCCACCTCGCGGGTGCAGGCCTCGTCATAGGACATCGGGTTGTATGCCTCGTAGAGGTCGGGCCACAGCCGCAATCCGTATTCCATGACGTAGCGGTTGGACTGGATGCCGGCCATGTGCTTGTCGAAGCGCAGGTCCGGGTCCAGCCCGGTCATGCCGACATAGACGCAGGGTTTGCCGGGGAGGTAGCCGGGGTTGCGTTCCTGAACTTGCCTTCGTTCAGAACATCCTTCGACAGTTCGATCACGTAGACGTGGTAGTGGTTGCGGCGTGCCATGGTGATTGCTTGCGGCTGGATGGCGGCGTCCGGGACGGCTGCCGTTGCTCCGGTGTTGCCGCCGGTGCGCTGCTCATCAGTTCGTCACTTCAGCCTTGTGCTTTTGATGGTTGCCGGTTGCGGAGCTTGCGTATTGCTGCGGGAAGGACGGCGGGGACTTCTGGAAATAGCTGTGGTAGCGACGCACGAACGGCGCAGGCGGCACCTGCCGTGAATCGTCGATCAGGCTGGGTAGGAATCCCTTGACGAAATACAGCTCCAGGTCCTTGGCCACCTTGGGGTTAGACTTGGTTTGTTTCTCGCACTCGAAGAAGTCCTTCACGCGCAGGTAGGTCTGTCCGGACAGTGCGATGCGGTTGGGTGCGCTGCTCGATTCCACGCGCGATGCGAAATTGACCGATTCGCCCCATATGTCGTACGCGAATTTCTGCTTGCCGACGATCCCGGCGATCACGTGGCCGGTGTGGATCCCGACCCGGATAGCCAGGTTGTGACGCCTGTTGCCGCTGCGTTCGGTAACCGCGCGCACGATCTCCATCGCCGCCATCACGGCATCCACCGGGTGGGAGGGGTTGCGTTCCGGCAAGCCCCCGGCGCACATGTAGCTGTCGCCGATGGTCTTCAGTTTTTCCAGTCCGTAACGCGCCGCGATCTCGTCGAAGGCGCTGAAGTAATCGTGCAGCATCATGACCAGCTCGTCCGCGGCCAGCGTCTCCGCCGAGGAGGAGAAGCCCACGAAGTCGGTGAAGACGATCGTGACGTCCTCCAGGTATTTCGGCGCGACCGATCCCTTGGTGCGGAACTCTTCGGCGACGGTGGCGGGCAGGATGTTGTTCAGCAGGGATTTCGAGACCTGGCGCTGCTGCTCGATCTCGGTGCTGCGCAGCGCCAGTTCCTGCTCCAGCGCTGCGCGCTGGGTCTGGGTGGTATGGAACGCGCCGGTGAGGTTGTTGAAGGAATCGGCGATCTCGCCCAGCTCGTCCTTTGAATGCAGCGCGATCCGGTGTCCGGTATCGCCGTTGTAGATCGATTTTGCGCCCTGCTGCAGCGCATTCAGTCCCTTGGCGACGCGGCGGTACACCAGCCAGGCGATCAGTGCCGCGGCGAGCAGGGAAATGCCGAAAGCGCCCAGCGCTATCCTGTCTGACCACCATTGCAGCACGCCGAGCTGCTCGCGGGCCGCCGCGATCTGCCGGTTTTCCAGTTCTTCGAGCTGGGGAATCGCCTCATGCAGCACATGCTTGCTCAGCGGCTCGCTGTGCAGCGCCAGCTCGGTGAGCGCCTGGACATGGTTGACGCCGAAGCTCTCGTAAAAGGCGCGCCAGGATGCGGCCAGCTCCGCATGGCTCTTCTGCAGGGCCGCCGCGCGGATGTAGGTTTCACCGTCGGAAATTTTGAGCAGCGTGCCGATCTGGGCGGAGATCGCAGCCGACTGGCGCTTCATCTTCTCGATCTCCTCGGCGGGCAGGGGCGTGGCCGCGCCGTCCAGGCGTATCTCTCCGAGCCGGTCGACCTGCTTCTGGATGTCGGCGGTGTCCTGCTTGATCGCAGTCGTCAGCGCCTGGCGGGAGGTCGCCTGCTGCAGCAGTTCGTTTGCCGTGCCTTTTTGCAGGGAGCTCCAGAAATTGACCGCGAAATTCAGCGCGAACAGGATCAGGATGGCGATAAAGGAAAACCGAAGGTGTTTTTTTACGATCATTGTCCAGGCACTTCCGGGCGCATGAGGTTGATGGCGCAAGTATAAAGCATTCCGGCGCTGGCCGGGTGGGCAACCCTGCAGAAACGTGAGCTTTTCAGGCCCGTTTTCCCAGTTCCTGCAGCGCCTCGGCCGCTATCTCGCGCACCTCTTCGTGCGTGTCGTTGAGGCGGGCCTCGATCAGGTGGCGTGCGGCCGGGCTGCCGGTGAGCCCGAGCAGGTGGCAGGCGTCGGCGCGCACGCGGTGGTCGGCATGGCGGCTGAGTTCGGCGAGTTGCGGCAGCAGCTGCTGTAGCGTGGTCCCGGCATGGGCTTCTAGCAACGCGCTGACGCCGAGGCGCACTTCGAGATTGGCCTCGGGGTTGGAGACGATCGCGAGCAACGGCTTGAGGCGATGCGTATCCGCCTCGATGAATGCCGCGGCATGCTGGTAGCCGCCCTTTTTGAGCATGTGCTCTACATAGTGCACCGTGCCTTCCTCGCCGCTGGCCCATTCGGCCCACTGCCGCAGTTCGGCGAGGCTGTGTGCGCCGGTGAGGGTGAACGGCCCGAGGCGCAGCCAGGGGACGGTGCGCACGCCGTATTCGGCTGCCTGTTCGGGATGCTGTGCGGCATCCACGACCGTCAGTTTGCCGATCTCCCCCTGGCTGGCCAGCTCGTTCAGTCCCTGCAATACCGCGGCGCAATGCGGGCAGCCTGGGGCAGTGAACAGCAGGGCGTCGGGCGGGTTGGGCATCGCGTTTGCCTATTCGCCTTGCAGTGTCACGACGATGCGCCGGCTGCCGCCGTGGTTGCGGTGTTCGCACAGGTAGATGCCCTGCCAGCTGCCCAGCCGGGGGCGTCCGCCGGCGACCGGGATGTTCAGGCTGCTGCCGAGCAGGCTGGACTTGATGTGTGCGGGCAGGTCGTCCGGGCCTTCGTCCCGATGCCGGTGCCAGGGCTGGTCTTCGGGGACGGCGCGGCTGAAGTGGCCCTCGAAATCCTCGCGCACCGTGGGATCGGCATTCTCGTTGATAGTCAACGAGGCCGAGGTGTGCAGGATGAAGACGTTCATCAGGCCGGTATTGAAATCGCGCAACTCGGGCAGTTCGCGCAGCAGTTCATCGGTGATCAGGTGAAAGCCCCGTGGTTTCGGCTTCAGGCTGATCTCCTTCTGTATCCACATGGCGGCTGCTAGAGCTTGCCGGCCGCGAGCCTGACATTGCCCTTGAGCAGCCCGACCTGGTCGCTGAGGATATGCGCGGCCTCGTCCAGCAAGATGTCCCTGGCGTTCTTGTTCGCATTCTCGATCGCTAGGTCGTCGCTGAGATTGCGCTCGTTGAACAGCATGCCGTCGTCCTGAAGGGCCTGGCTCCGCGCCTGTGCTGTCGCCTTGCCCGATTCGTTCTTGCCTAACTTTTGCTCGCGCTGCCGTTCGCGTGCCTGCTGTGCGCTGCGCTCCTTGCGGCGGTCCGCTTCATTGAGCGAGATCGCGTCCTGCTTGCGCAGCGTGTTGAACACGGCAATGTCTTCCCGCAGATACTGGAAGTCCTGGTCCTGGCTGATGCGCTTGTAATGGTTGGCGCTCAGCACCGGTAGAATGCCGGACAAGTTGCCGGCCGGTGTGTAGTCCGCCGCCTTGATCTGTGTCCAGGGCAGGGCATTGTCGAAACTGGACTCGCCGAATTCATCGGGGTCGGTCAGGCTCGGCAGGGCGATGTCGGGGGTCACCCCGCGCAGTTGTGTGGTGCCGCCATTGATGCGGAAAAACTGCGCGATGGTCATCTTGATTTCGCCCAGCAACGGCTTGTCGTTTTTGACAAGTTGGTCCAGGTCGGCCACCGTCTGCACGGTGCCCTTGCCGAAGCTGGACTCGCCGATCACGACGCCGCGGCCGTAATCCTGTATCGCAGCAGCGAAGATTTCCGAGGCCGAGGCCGAGGCGCGGTTGATCAGCACGGCCAAGGGACCGCTCCACGCGAGTCCGGCATTGGTATCGCTCTCGACGGAGATGTTGCCCTGGGAGTCGCGTTGCTGTACCACGGGTCCCTTGTCGATGAACAGGCCGGTCAGCTCGATGGCTTCGCCCAGCGAACCGCCGCCGTTGTTGCGCAGGTCTACCAGTACGCCCTCCACCCGGTCATTTTTCAGTTCGGCCAGCAGGCGCGAGACATCGCGGGACGCGCTCCGGTAATTCTTGTCGCCTCTCTGGCGGGCAGCAAAATCCTGGTAGAAGCCAGGCAGGGTGATCACGCCAATACGGCGCGTCACGCCACCGTCCTTGACCTCGATGACCGATTTCTGGGCGGCCTGTTTTTCCAGGCTGATCTTCTTTCTGACCAGCGGGATACGATGGTGCTTGCCATCCGCGCCCGCCTCGGCCGGCAGGACGTCGAGCACCACCACGGTATCTTCCGCGCCGCGTATCAGGGCCACGGTGTCGTCGATGCGCCAGCCCATGACATCGACCATCGGGCCGGCCATGCCTTGCCCGACGCCGACGATGCGGTCTCCGGCCTTCAGCTTGCCCGACAGGGCGGCGGGGCCGCCGGCCATCAGTTCCCGGATCGTCGTGTACTCGTCCTTGGTATTCAGCACGGCGCCTATGCCGACCAGCGACAGGCTCATCGAAATGTCGAATTCCTCGGAGGCGCGTACGCCCAGGTAATTGGTATGCGGGTCTATCGTCGTCGCATAGGCGTTCATGAAGATCTGGAACACATCGTCACTCTTGATCCTGGACAGGCTTTTCAGCGCCTTGTCATAGCGCTTGTCCAGCGTGGTGACGATGCTTTTGCTGTCCTTGCCCGCCAGCTTGAGGCGCAGCCAGTCGTTTTTGACACGCTTGCGCCACAACTCGTTCAATTCCTCCACCGACCTTGCCCAGGGCGCATGCTTGCGGGAGAACTGGTAACTTTCCTTTTCACTGAAATCGAAGCCCTTCTTTAGCAGGGAGCGGGCATAGCCGTAGCGTTCGGCAGCGCGCTGCTGATAGAGATTGAAGATGGCGAAAGGGATTCCCAGATTCTGGTCGAGTATCGCGTTATCGAGGCTGGTCTGGGCCTGCGAGATATGTTCGACGTCGGTTTGCAGGAAAAACACCTTTTCGCTATCCAGCGATTTGAGGTAGCTGTCGAATATCTGCGAGGAAAAGCTGTCGTCAAGCGGCACCTGCCTGTAATGGTAGCGTCCCAGCACCTTGGCGGATAACAGGGCCGCCTGAGGCTGTTGCGCCAGCGGCGCGAGCTGCTGGGCTGCCTGCGCCGGGCCGAACGCGGTCAGGGTCAATGCCAGCAATATCCACAGTATTTTATTTTTCATGGGTAATTCCGATAGATTGCGGGGTGGAACACAGATTTTTCAAAAGCAGGATATGGACCTGATAACGGACAACGAGTTCAGCCATGTTAGCCGATATTCGGGACTCAATCAGCATGATGTGGTGATCGGGCAAGTTGTCGGCAGTTACCATCCGTGTCAATCATTCATTCCGACGACGTCGCGCCGGGTACTGCTTTGATCTGTATGCGATTAATTTTTTGATGGTGCGGCAGTCACAAATCTGTGGGACAGCCGGGCCAAGTCAAAATAAAATACGGCATTCGATGCCAGGAAGCTTTTTGGTCATCTTTATGTTTTTATAGGGGAATCAAATGTCGGAAATGAAGAAGGTTAAATTGACAGCGCAGGAAATCAATGCGGCAAAGAACGCCGCTGCAGCCGCCAAGGATTTAGCCATCGCCAGCAAGTTGCTGCTGACAGCCGATCTGGCGGCTGAAGAAGCCAACAAGGCACTGGAGGCCCGACAGATCATTGCGACGCAGAAGGCAGTTGCGGCGCAGCAGGCCAGGGACGCGCATGAGGCTGCAGCGGAAAGGATGGCGCTGGCCGACCAGGAATTGCTTGCCGCGCAGCAGGCGGGGGACCAAGAGAGAGCCGAGGCACTGGAAGCGGTCGCCGCCCGGAAGGCAGCGGCAGAAGCCCGGAAGGAGGCGGCTGCGCAGGCCAGAATAGCGGCTCAGGAACTGGCAGCGCGCAAGAGGGCGGAGGCCGAGGCCAAAAAAGTTGAGGCTGCCGCGAAGAAGCAGGCAGCACAGGAAGCCGCCGCCGCGAAGAAAGCCGCAGCGGAACAGGCCAGAGCGATGGCATTGCAACAGGCCGCCGAGAAGAAGGCGGAGGCCGAAGCCCGGAAGCTGGCCGCGCAGCAGGCGGCAGCGGCGAAGAAGACCGAGGCCGAGGCGAAGAAGCGGGCGGCGCAGGAAGCCGCTGCCGCGAAGAAAGCCGCAGCAGAGCAGGCCCGGGCGATGGCCTTGCAGCAAGCCGCCGAGAAGAAGGCGGAGGCCGAAGCCCGGAAGCTGGCTGCGCAGCAGGCTGCGGAGGCCAGGAAGGCCGAGATAGAGGCGAAGAAGCGGGCGGCACAGGAAGCCGCCGCCGCGAAGAAGGCCGCGGCGGAGCAGGCTAGGGCGATGGCCTTGCAGCAGGCGGCCGAGAAGAAGGCGGAGGCGGAAGCCCGGAAGCTGGCCGCGCAGCAGGCGGCAACAGCCAGGAAGGCCGAGATAGAGGCGAAGAAGCGGGCGGCTCAGGAAGCTGCCGCCGCGAAGAAAGCCTTGGCGGAGCAGGCCAGAGAAAGGGCGCATCAACTCGCCGAAGAGAAGAGGATCGCGGCAGAGGCCAAGAAGGCGGCCGATGCGGCCAGAAAGCAGGCGGCACAGGAAGCTGCGGCGATCAAGAAGGCAGCCGCAGAGCAGGCCAGGATCGCCGCACAGGAACTGGCCGCGATCAAGAAGGCGGAGGCTGAAGCCAAGCGCGCGGCGGCAGCACAGGCGAAAGCCATCGCGCAGGAAGCAGCCGCTGCCAGAAAGGAGGCCGCCGCACTCAAGAAGGCCGAGGCTGATGCCAGGAAGCTGGCCGCTGTCCAGCCCGAACCGGTTTGGCCTTTTGCATCCGAGTGATCGCGATCATTGCGCCGGTTGCACGACCCGCGTGATGTAATCCTTTTCCATTCCGGATCGCGTGTTGCTCATCGCAATAAGTGCGCATGGCAGCTTCTGCGAAAAAATATTTATACTAACGTCTTGACTCTAGTATGATTCCTTCGTGGTCCGAGGGCCGGATAATGGCACCTGGCGGCTTTTTCAGGATTGAAAAATATTTCGAATGAGATCTCCAGATATGAAAAGAATTGCAGCGACCATCCTGACCCTTGCATTGTTGCCCGGCATTTCTTTTGCCGTACAGGAGGAAGCTCAGCAACAGGCTGCCCAGGAGCCGGTTCAGGAGGCGGTTAAGGAATCGGTTGGCCGCGTCTACTGGGCGAGCGGAAAAGTTCTGGTTGCTCAGGGAGGGGACTCCGCGCAAGAGGTGGTGGCCAGCGTACCCATCGAGCCCGATACGGTGATCAGTACCGGCGAGAACAGCACCGCATTGGTCAAATTTGATGATGGCCAGCTGGTCATGCTGCAATCCAATACATCCCTCTGGGTGCGCAATTACAGTTTCGATGCACAGGAGATCAGGAACAGCAATGTGGATCTGGTCTTCTTCCAGGGCGGGGTACGTTTCATTACCGGGCAGATCGGCGAGCAGAAAAAGCTGGCGTTCAAATTCCTGACCCCGAGCGCGACGATACGCGGGGGCAAGACCGATTTCCTGGTGGTCAAAAAAGGCGAGTCAACCTACACCAGAGTGCTGGCCGGAAAGATCGCGATGACCAATTCTGCCGGAACGGCCGAATTCAAATCGGTGCAAACCGCTGTCGTGTCCTCGCCTATCGTGCTGGCTTCAGGATTTTATTCAACGATCCCGCATGGGATTTTCACCGAGCTGCTTTCCATCCCGGTCGATCCGTCGCAGATCGTGCTGCCCGAGCCGCCGCCCGCGCCAGAACCGGTGGTCGCGCCTGAGCCAGTCGCCGCAGCCGAACCGGAGGCGGTTTCCGAGCCGGTCGCTGTGCCTGTGCCGGTCGATGTGCCCGTGCCGGTCGCGATACCCGAACCGGTTCCCGCGCCCTTACCCGTACCGGAGCCCCCCTTGGCTGAACCCCCGGCAGAACCGGAAACCAAGCCTGCCCCCGAACCCGTGTCGTCGGTGCTGGCGCCAGTACCGGCACCCGCCTGCAACTGTTCCTGCACCTGCACTACGGGTACCGTGCCGGAGTTCAAGGCGGCTGAGTAAGTCTTCCGGACGCGCTGCCGTACCGTGAGGCAGCCACTCTCAACGCGTCCTGATGCCGGGTAGACACCGCCTTCACGACGAGCAGCTGACCTCAATATGCTGTGCCCACTCCGGCGGTGGCGCTGCATAGCTCTCCATCCCCGGTTGTTCGTCGAACGGTTTGCCCAGCAGCCCGAGCAGCCGGTCGATCTCCATGTAGTCCCTTTCCCGTTCCGCCCGCTCGATCGCGACCTGCGCCAGGTAGTTGCGCAGGATGTATTTGGGATTCACTGCGTCCATGCGCGCCTTGCGCCCGCTGTCGGTATCCGGCTCCTGGCGCAACCGCGCACGGTAGCTTGCGGCCCAGGCATCGAATGCCGCGCGGTCGACGAAAAGGTCGCGCAGCGCGCTGTTGCCGGCATCCGGCGCGGAGTTGAATTGGCCGAGGCTGCGGAACAGGTTGGTGTAATCGAGCCGGCTGGCCTGCATCATTTCCAGCAGCGCGGCGATCAGCGGGATGTCAGCCTCGGTGGCCTCGCGCAGTCCCAATTTCTCGCCCATCAGCCGGGTATAGTGTTCATAAAAGGCCGGGGCATAGTCTTCCAGCACGGCTTCGGCGGATTCACGTGAGGTCAGTGGCGACAGCGCCTGCGCCAGGCAGGACAGGTTCCACAGGCCGACCTGCGGCTGCTGGTTGAATGCATAGCGGCCCTGCGGGTCGGAGTGGTTGCAGATGTGGCCCGGATCGTAGGCTTCCATGAAGCCGAACGGCCCGTAGTCGAAGGTCAGGCCGAGTATCGACATGTTGTCGGTGTTCATCACGCCGTGCGAGAAGCCGACCGCCTGCCATTGGGCCATCAATTGTGCGGTACGCCGGGTGACCTCGTCCAGCAGCCGGACATATTTGTCCCCTGCATCGAGCAGGCCGGGGAAATGTCGGGCGATGACGTAGTCGGCGAGCGTGGCGATGTGCTCGTATTGGCCCCGATAGAAGAACACCTCGAACGAGCCGAAGCGCACATGAGATGGCGACAGGCGGGTGAGCACGGCGGCGGTCTCGATGCGCTCGCGATACACCTCCTCGTCGCTGCCGACGATGCACAGTGCGCGGCTGGTGGGGATGCCCAGCCCATGCATCGCTTCCGAGCACAGGTATTCGCGTATGCAGGAGCGCAACACCGCGCGGCCGTCTCCCTGGCGGGAATAGGGTGTGATGCCTGCCCCCTTGAGCTGGAGGTCCCACAGTTCTCCCGCCCGGTTGCGTATCTCGCCGAGCAGGATCGCGCGACCGTCACCCAGCTGTGGGACGAACTGGCCAAACTGGTGGCCGGCATACAGCATCGCCAGCGGCTCCGCCCTGGGCGGCAGGCGGTTGCCGCAAAAGTGCTCGGCAAAATCGGTGCGTAGCGCCTCTGCGCTGTCCAGATCGATCAGCCGTGCGGCATCGGGATTGAAGCTGACCAGGTAGGGGGCGGGTAGCGGGGTGGGAAGCTGGTGGCTGTGGAAGCTGTCCGGCAGTCGCGCATAGCTGTTCTCGAAATTCAGCTGATTGAGCTTGTTCATTGCAGAAGCTCGCGGGAGGGAGTTCCGTATCGTCGCGGCGCGGCGATACGGACGGGGCAGTTAGACGCAGCCGGTGGGCTTGGGCAGGCCGCCATACTTGGTGATCGGTTTCATCGGGCCGGTCATCCACAGGTCGAATACCTCTTTCTGGTCAAGCTCGATGTATTTCGCGAACTTGCGGATCGGCGGCACGGAACCGAACTCCTCATAGAACTCGCGGGCCTTCATGATCTGCGCCCATTTGGTTTCGTTCAGATCGTAGCCGTCGGCATCGGCCATCGCCTGTCCGATCTCAGGCGTCCAGGCGTTCATGTCTTCGAGATAGCCGTCGCCGTCGCGTTTCGGGATTTCCATATTTTGCGCTCCTGTTTTTGAAAAAGGTGAATCATGTTAATTAGCCCGACAATTACAGTCAACTATAAATTCCGCACATCGGCGGGTTCAATCCAGATGCGGTCTCCGGTACCGTGAGGCGAACAGCACGGCGGCGGCGGAGGAGGCAAATCCCGCACCAGCCAGGAAGGTGACCGATGCCCCGAACAGGCTCCACAGCGTGCCGGCGATCACGCTTGCCAGCAGCAGCGCTATGCCGCTGACCAGATTGAACAGGCCAAACCCGGTGCCGCGCAGCTCTGCTGGGGCGGTGTCGGCGACCAGTTTGGACAACAGTCCCTGGGTGAACGCCATGTGCAAGCCCCACAACGCCGCGCCGGCAAATACCCCGGGCGCCGACGGGAGCAGCGCGAGCGCAAGGTCGGCGGCGATGAGCAACGCCAAGCCGACGAACAGCAAAGTGCGCGCATTCAAGCGGTCGGACGCCGCACCGGCGGGGTAAGCCGCGCCGGCATAAAAGACGTTCATCACGATCATGACCGCAGGAATGTAGGCGAGTTGGAATCCCGCATCCTGCGCGCGCAGAACCAGGAAGGCCTCGCTGAAGCGCGCCAGCGTGAAGATCGCTCCCATCAGCACGACCATCCAGTAGCGCAGCGGCAGGCGCCTGATGTCGCCGGGAGCGAGTGTCACGCGGACGGTCCCGGCGGGCGTCGTGCCGTCGGGGTCGCGGACATAGACGACCAGCAGGACGACCGCGATGAAGGCGGGTAGGATGGCGATCCACATCACCGCGCGGATGTCATCGGCGAACCATATCATCAGTACGACCGCCAGCAGCGGCCCCATCAACGCGCCCACCGAGTCCAGCGCCTGGCGCAACCCGTAGGCGGCGCCGCGCAGATGCGGCGGCGCGATGTCGGCGACCAGGGCATCGCGCGGTGCACCGCGTATCCCCTTGCCGATGCGGTCCACGAAACGCGCGGTGAACACCCAGCCGACCGACTGTGCCAGCGGAAAGACCGGTTTGCTCAGCGCGGACAGGGCATAACCGATCACCATCAGGGTCTTGCGTTTGCGCAGGTAGTCGCTGAGCGAGCCCGAAAAGACCTTCAGGATGGCCGCAGTCGCTTCCGCGATGCCTTCGATGAATCCCAAGGTGACCATCGAGACGCCCAGTATGCTGACCATGAATATCGGCAGCAGGCTGTGGATCATCTCGGAAGAGATGTCCATGAACAGCGAGCCGAATCCCATCGCCCAGATGCCGAGCGGCAAGCCGCGCCAGGGGACGGATGGGCTGCCGGGAGACGACGGCGTGCGTGGAGACGAATCGTGCATTGGCTGTGCCCTCGTTCGGTTATCGTCCTGCCCTGCGTTCTGCCCGGTTTCATACGGCAGCGCGGCGCTTGCACTATACTTTACCACCGCGCATCAGCAGATAGTGCTGGCGTTTTCCTTATAGTCGCAGCGATTGGATGCCATGAAGAACAATGAAAAGATACGTGTGATTTTTGTATGCATGGGCAACATCTGCCGTTCACCCACTGCAGAGGCGGTGTTCCGCCATTATGTCGAGAATGCCGGCCTGTCCGGGAAGATAGCCATCGATTCGGCGGGGACCCATGACTACCATGTCGGCGAACCGCCGGATGCGCGCACGCAGCGGGCGGCCAGGCAGCGCGGTTACGAGATGGGCGATCTCCGCGGCAGGCAGGTGGAGGCGGAGGATTTCCGCCGCTTCGATTATGTGCTGGCGATGGACCAGGCCAACCTGTCCATCCTGCAGCGCATCGCGCCCAAGGATGCCGGGACACAGGCGCAACTGTTCCTCGAATATGCACGCCATCATGCCGAGCGCGAGGTGCCCGATCCCTACTTTGGCGGGGCAGACGGCTTCGAGCGGGTGCTGGACATGGTGGAGGATGCGGCCGAGGGGTTGCTGCAGCATATCCGCAAGCGGCACCTGCAACAATGATCTACACGCGCAGGGCGGCTATTTTTTGGTCTTGGTCAGGAACACCGTCACTTCTTCGCGGTCGTGATAGAGCTGTTTGGCGCTCATCCGGTAATTGATGCCTTCCTCGTCCAGCTGCCGGCGGATGCCGCCCAGTGAGCCATCCAGCGCGGCCAGACGCTGCTTCATCGGCAGCTTCAGGTTGAATATCGCGTGCCGGCAATAGCCCGCCACGAACCATGCGCCGATCAGCGCGGCGACCTTGGCGGGTTTCTCCACCATGTCGCACACCAGCCAGTCCACCGTCTTGCGCGGCACGTATTTGAAGCCGTCCTGCCGCAGGTGTTCCACTAGCGGATGACGGGCCAGCACGCCCTTCATCGGGCCGTTGTCCACCGCGGTCACGCGGATGCCGCGCCTGACCAGCTGCCAGGTCCAGCCGCCGGGGGCGGCGCCCAGGTCGACCGCCTGCATGCCCTGGCGCAACAGGCGCGACTGTTCGCTCTTGTCCATGAACACCTCGATCGCCTCGGCGAGCTTCAGCGTCGAGCGGCTCGGCGCCTCGGCGGGCATCGACTGGCGGATGATGCCCATCGGCGCAGGGGAAGCGTTGTGCGGGTCGCTGGTGCCGATCAGCGCCGATGACTTGTCGGGAAAGAAGAGGTGCAGGCGCGGCAGTCTCCGATGGGCGTCCAGGGCCTCGTTCTGCAGCTTGCCCTGCTCGCGCAACGCGTTCTCCAGCAGCGGCTGGAAGCGGCGGGTGAAGGCGGACAGCAACTTGCCCTCGTTGGTGTCGGGCACCTCCAGCCACAGCGCGCCGAAGCTGCCGGGCAGCGCGTCGATCGCGGCTAGTATCGGGGTGAGGCGGTCGCGCTCCGGCAGGCCGGTTACAGTCCCGTGCAGGCGGATCAACTGGCGCGCGAAGATCAGGTCGCGGTACGACAGCGACTGATCGTTCAGCGCGACCTCGACATAGCCGCTGTTCGCGAGGATCGCGGGCTGCTCGCCCAGCACCGGACGCTGCTGCCTAGCCTGGCGCAGCGCCTCCTGGGCGCAGTCCTGCTCGAAGCCGGGGCGGCAGTACAAAAGCCAGTGTATCTGTGGAATTTTCATCATGGCCGCATTGTGTCACAGCTTGGGTCCTGCCGGTTTGGCAAGACGATGTTTGCCCTTACAATAGCCGCACTCATGATCGCCTACCTCATTCGCCGCATCCTTTACGCCGTGCCGATCCTCATCGGGGTGAACCTGCTCACCTTTGCGCTGTTCTTTGTCGTAAACACGCCGGACGACATGGCGCGCATGCAGCTCGGCATCAAGCGCGTCACGCCCGAGGCCATCGAAAAGTGGAAGCAGCAGCGCGGCTACGACAAGCCGCTGTTCGTCAATGCGCAGGCCGAAGGCACGGGCACGTTCACCGACACCATCTTCTGGCAGAAATCCGCGACGATGTTCGCCTTCGAATTCGGCTACTCGGACGACGGGCGCAGCATCGGCCGCGAGATCGCCACGCGCATGGGGCCCAGCCTCGCGATCGCGCTGCCGACCTTCCTGATCGGGCTGGTGGTCTACGTCACCTTCGCGCTGCTGATGACGCTGTTCCGCGCCACCGCGCTGGACATCGCCGGGGTGGCGCTGTGCGTGCTGCTGATGTCGATCTCCGGTCTGTTCTACATCATCGGCGGCCAGTTCCTGGTCAGCAAGCTGTGGCATCTGGTGCCGATCTCCGGCTATGCGGGTGGCGCCGACAGCTTCAAGTTCGCCGTGCTGCCCATCGTCATCGGCGTCGCTGGCGGCGTAGGCTCCAGCAGCCGCTGGTACCGCACGATCTTCCTCGAAGAGGTCGGAAAGGATTACGTGCGCACCGCGCGGGCCAAGGGCCTGTCCGAGCTGCGCGTGCTGTTCACCCACGTGCTGAAGAACGCGATGATCCCGATATTGACCGGCGTGGTCGTGGTGATCCCTCTGTTGTTCATGGGCAGCCTGCTGACCGAGTCGTTCTTCGGTATCCCGGGTCTGGGCAGTTACACGATAGACGCGATCAACGCGCAGGATTTCTCCATCGTGCGCGCGATGGTGTTCCTCGGTTCGGTGCTGTATATCGCCGGGCTGATATTGACCGACATCTCCTATACGGTGGTCGACCCCAGGGTGCGCCTGTCATGAGTTTCATGCCGGTCATCCTGTGGAGCGACGCGCTGGTTTTCCTGCTGCTGGCGTCGCTGGGCGTAGGCGTGTGGCACGTGCGCCGTCACGAGCATCTGCTGCTGCCCTGGCGGCGGGTGGCGCAGAGCAGCGTCGCCTCGGTGTCGCTGCTGGTGCTGTCGCTGTTCGTGGCGGTCGGTCTGCTCGATACGCTGCACTACCGCGCCGCGCTGCCGGCGCAAAATGCCGGCGAGGCGCTGTATTCGCCCGAGGTGCTGAGCGTGTTCGACAAGCTGGTCGAGCCGCTGCGTACCCGCACCGAGAAGACCTACTCCGCGCCGTTCGCGCTGACGCTGTATGCGAAAGAGAGCATGACCGATGCGCAGGGCAATGTCGTGCGCGACTATCCGCGGTTGCAGCATGGCGGCGCGCACCTGAGCGACATGGCGCAGCGCGATGCCGACGTGGCGGGGCGCGGACTCAAAGGCGCACTGGGCGGCTTGCTGGCTGGTTTATTGCTGGTCGTTGCAATTTCGTCATTCCTGCGAAAGCGGGAATCCAGTGGGGCCAAACAAAATGCATCATCAAATGGTTGGATTCCCGCATTCGCGAGAATGACGGACTACAAGGTTGGGCTGCCGGTAATTATTGCTTTCCTTATCCTCGCCACCCTCATTGGCGGCATTGCCAACCTCGCCACCGCCTACCACGTGCTCGGCACCGACAAAGTTGGTCAGGATGTGCTCTATCTTTCACTGAAATCCATCCGCACCGGGCTGATCATCGGCACCGTCACCACGCTGGTGACCATGCCGCTGGCGCTGTTCTTCGGCATCGCTGCAGGCTACTTCCGCGGCTGGGTGGACGACGTCATCCAGTATATCTACACCGTGCTGAACTCCATCCCCAGCGTGCTGCTGATCGCGGCGGCGGTGCTGATGATGCAGGTGACCATCGATACCCATCCCGAGTGGTTCGACACCTCCGCCGCGCGTGCCGACCTGCGGCTGGTGTTCCTGTGCCTGATCCTCGGCGTGACCAGCTGGACCGGCCTGTGCCGCCTGCTGCGCGGCGAAACGCTCAAGTTGCGCGAGATGGAGTACATCCAGGCGGCGCAATCGTTCGGTGTATCCAGCCTGCGCATCCTGTCGCGCCACATCCTGCCCAACGTGATGCACATCGTGCTGATCGCGCTGGTGATGGACTTCTCCGCGCTGGTGCTGGCCGAGGCGGTGCTCTCCTACGTCGGCGTCGGCGTCGATCCCTCGATGATCTCGTTCGGCACGATGATCAACGCCGCGCGGCTGGAAATGGCGCGCGAGCCGATGGTGTGGTGGGCGCTGGCCGCCGCATTCGGCTTCATGCTGGTGCTGGTGCTCGCCGCAAACCTGTTCGCCGATGCGGTGCGCGACGCGTTCGATCCGCGCCTGAACCGGACCGGCGCATAGCAGCCCGATCAAGCACCGCCGCGACGGGCTGGGCGCTTGTTCCGTTTCTCCAGATATTCCTTGAGCACTAGCGCGTGGGTATGCTGCTCGTCCTTTGCGCCGTAGACCAGCGTGACAACGCCGGCATGCAAGCGTTGGGCGAGTTCGTCCGTCGCTTCGGGGTTGTACTCAAGCTCCGCAAGATAGCGCATCCGGAATTCCTGCCACTTCTCAGGATCATGCCCGAACCACTTGCGCAGCTCGGTGCTGGGCGCAGCCTCCTTGAGCCACAAGTCGATGTGCGCTGCGCTCTTCTCGACGCCGCGCGGCCACAGCCTGTCCACAAGCACCCGGAATCCGTCGCTTGGGGCATAAGGCTGATACGCACGTTTCAGCAGTATGGTCATACGACCTCCCGAGTTCAACGATCAACGTCTGTGTTTGTCCGTGCAGTATTCTCCGCGCATTGCGGTTTGGCAATTGAGGGCTAACGTGTAGTTGTTAGGTGAAGGGCGAGCCGCAGGCGTGTCCCAGCGACCGGAGGGAGTGAACTTGAGTGCAGGGTTGGGCATAGCCACAGCATCAATGGTTTTCCCAATATGTGGATTGCTTATCGAGTTCATCCAAACGTCCGCATATGCATAATAGTACGGGCGTAAGAGAATGTCTCTTTTTTGGAAAGAATACGAAGGGCTGCTACTGGCACAGTAGCACGCATAGTGCCATGCCGCCGCAAAGCAGACAATGGTGGGGGGATGACATATGGCGGGCAAGGGAGCGACTGACATGAAGGTCAGTCGCCACCCGCATTGGTTATATCTCGGTTTGTTCGGAAATTTCGAGTGCATCGTCAACTTCAATCCCCAAGTACCGCACGGTGCTTTCCAGCTTTGAGTGGCCCAGCAACAGTTGCACTGCACGCAAGTTTTTAGTTCGCCGGTAAATCAGAGTAGCTTTGGTTCGGCGCATCGTATGTGTGCCATAGGCGGCGGGATCAAGGCCAATAGCTGCGACCCATCGATGAACGATCCTGGCATATTGTCGGGTTGAAACATGCAGAGAGTTTTGTAGACGACTGGGAAACAGGTACTGTTCCGACTTCAGATTGGCCTTGGCAATCCATGCTGCTACCCCATTCCTGGTATCTTCCGTCAGCTCAATCTGCACAGGCCTCTGCGTCTTTCTTTGAACGACCATTGCCCGCATCAACATCTGATTGCCGTGAGCAACGTCCCGAACCCGCAGGTTGACCAGGTCACATCCTCGGAGCTTGCTGTCGATGGCTAAGTTAAACATTGCCAAGTCACGTATACGTTTGCCGAGTTGCAGATGGAT
>DASWTZ010000122.1:0-2997 GCA_036401875.1 Gallionella sp. | reverse complement strand
TTTTCACGATTTCCCCTTATCGCACGGTTCGTTTGCCGCGCCTTTGCTATCCGCGTCGCACCCAGTTCTTCCATTCGCCGAACAGTTCCGCATCATGCGCCGCGATGACCGAACGCTGCCAGTTGTCGCATGCGGCGAAATCATCGTTCTCGATGCAGCATGCATGGCCGCCCGCCTCGGACAGGATCAGCGAGCCGGCCGCATAGTCCCAGAGCTTCTGTCCGCCGTGCAGATACATGTCATAGCGGCCGGCGGCGGTATAACACCAGTCCAGCGCGCTCGCACCGAAGTTGCGCTGCGAGGAGTAGGGCGGACTGCCAGCCAGCCTCAAAACCAGCTTCTTGTCGAGCCGTTTCATGTCGACACACGCCAAAGAATGGGCCATGCCGCCCACCGCCTTGCGTGGCACCAGTTTTTCGCCATTCAGGAACGCGCCGCGCTCATGCTCGGCCGCAAACATCTCGTTAGCCACCGGATCGAAAACCACTCCCAGCACGCTCCTGCCGTCGCGCATTAGAGCGACCGATACCGCGAAGTACGGCAGGCCGCGCACAAAGTTCGACGTGCCGTCGACAGGATCGACGCACCACAGCCCCTCCTTGCCGTCCGCCCAAAGGGCAAGCTGCTCGGCGGAAGTCATCTCTTCGCCCAGCACCGGTACATTGAGTATCGCCTGCAGCTTTCTGGTCAGCGCAGACTGCGCGGCAAGATCAGCCTCGGTGCACAACGTGCCGTCGCTTTTATGCTGGTGTGCCACCTTGAGATAGCGCGGCATGATCTCCTCTGCGGTCACCAGCTTCACCGCCGCGACCACTGCCTTGAGCAACGGCCCCATGCCGGCTATCGCCGGATGTTTGCCGCTGTTGGACAGGCGGTTCATTCTGCTTTCCACTTTATCGAGCAACCCATGCTGGCGATCTGCTCGCGCGGCCCCTGTCCGGTTTGCGCCACCTGCAGCATCGCGTTGAACAGGTCGCGCGGCGCGTCGGGCACCGCCTCCTTGCGAGAGGCGTCCAGCCGGCCCCGGTACTGCAACTCAAGATCGGCGTTGAAGCCGAAGAAATCGGGCGTGCACACCGCACCGTAATCTTTGGCGACCTGCTGGGTCTCGTCCCACACGTAGGGGAAGGGATAGCCGTATTGCTGCGCGACCACCCTCATGTTGTCGAACGAGTCTTCCTCATACTCGGACGGATCGTTCGACATGATCGCGATGCTATTGATGCCGTGCTGTTGCAGTTCGCGCGTATCGCGCACCAGACGGTCGCGGATCGACTTCACATAAGGACAGTGATTGCAGATGAACATCACCAGCAGGCCGTTCTTGCCGCGCGCACTGGCAAGGCTGTAGCGCTTGCCGTCCACACCGGGCAGATCGAAATCGCGCGCTTTCCAGCCGAAATCACAGAGGGGGGGTTGCAGACTGACCATTTCAAACTCCTGACAACTTTTTTCGAGCCGTTATATTATCACGCCGACATCCCAATCCCATTGCCGCCGGACCATGCCACGCTTCTACTGCCCCCCGCCATTGCCGCATAGCGGCGAGTTCGACCTGCCGCCCGAGGCGGCACACCATGCCGCACGGGTATTGCGTTTGCGCGAGGGGACCGCGGTGCAGCTGTTCGACGGGATCGGCAACGAACGCCACGGCGTGATCACCGGACTCAGCGGCAAGCGCGTCGTCATCGGCGGCATCACCGCAGTCGAGGCCGACCGCGAGTCTCCGCTCAAGATGTTGCTGGCCCAGGCGTTGTCCAGCAGCGAAAAGATGGACTGGGTGATACAGAAGGCGACCGAACTGGGCGTCGCCGAAATCCAGCCGCTCGACACCGAACGCAGCGTCGCCAGACTGTCCGTCGAGCGCGCCGCAAAGCGCCTGGAGCACTGGCAGCAGGTCGCCATCTCTGCCTGCGAGCAGTGCGGGCGCAACACGCTGCCGCATATCCACGCTCCGCTGGACATCATGACATGGCTGCAACAGACGAAGCTGCAGACGGAAACCCGGCTCATCCTGCTGCCGCAGGGCGCAGCCTCTCTGCACACCCAGCCCAGGCCGGCGGGCAGGGTCACTCTGCTGATCGGCGCCGAAGGGGGCTTCACTCAGGCGGAAAGCGACAGCGCGCTGCTGTGCGGCTTCGCACCGATCCGCATGGGCGCGCGCGTTCTGCGTACCGAAACTGCAGCGATTGCCGGACTGGCAGCTTTGCAGGCGCTGTGGGGAGACTTTCAGTAACCATCATTCCAAAGGAGACCACATGCCCTACGTCAACATCCGCATCGCCGGCACGCTGAGCCGTGAGCAGAAGAAGCAGATCGCCGCCGAGATCACCGACACGCTTGAGCGCATCGCGCTCAAGCCGAAACGTTATACATATATCGCCTTTGACGAACTGCCCGACGAAAACTGGGCAATCGCCGGCCAGTTGCTAGACGAGGAATAGCGCGGCATCATCCGCATATTCCATCAGGGAGACCCCAATGCCGATCACCACCACCCCCGCCGACTTCGTTGCCTGGTTCCGTTCCGTTGCGCCTTACATCAACGCATTTCGCGGGCGAACCTTCGTGATCGCGTTCGGCGGCGAAGTAGTCGCGGACGGCAAGTTCGTCGAACTGACGCACGACTTCAACCTGCTCGCCAGCCTCGGCATCCGGCTGGTGCTGGTGCATGGCGCGCGCCCGCAGATCGAGCAGCATCTGGCCAAGAACAACCTCAGTGACACCTATCACCAGGGCATCCGGCTCACCGACGCCGAGACAATGCAATGCGTCAAGGAGGCGGCCGGCAGGGTGCGCGTCGAGATCGAGGCGCTGCTGTCGATGGGCCTGGCCAATTCGCCAATGGCGAATGCAGACATCCGCGTCGCCGGCGGCAACTTCATCACCGCGCAGCCGATAGGCGTGATCAACGGCGTAGACCTGATGCACACCGGCAGCGTGCGCAAGGTCGATGTCGCCGCGCTGAACGACAGGATGGAATTCGGCGAGGTCGTG
>DASWTZ010000121.1:0-21223 GCA_036401875.1 Gallionella sp. | reverse complement strand
AACTCAACTACAGCTACCAGCGCGCCGCCCCCCCGGATTCCGGTAACGGCGGCGTAATACTCAGCGGCATCGTGCAAAAACACGGGGGCAAGCGAACCGCATGGATCAACGGAGTACCGCAGCCGGCCGGCAAGAGCGACGAGCGCTCGCCGGAGAGCATGCCCCTCACCCTTCCCGGCCAGTCCAGGCCGGTCAAGGTCAAGGTTGGCCAGCGGGTGCTCCAAGAACCTTCCGATTCCGGAAAATAAACACCATGCGCAATTTCCCTCCATCCTTTGTCCCGACCAGACAGCGCGGAGCCGCGATGATGGTGATGCTGGTCATCATGGTGATTGGTGCGCTGGCATTTCTGGTCAACGCGCTCGGCTCATCCGCGCTTAAAACCGAGCAGATCAATAATTCCGCTGCAGCGCTGGCGCAGGCCAAGGAGGCCCTGATTGGCTATGCAGTCACCTACGGCGATACCAATGTCAACCAGGCCCATGGTTACCTTCCCTGCCCGGATTCCGATGCTACCGGCGACGAAGGCAATGAAGACGTCGGAGCCCTGCTCTGCGGAGCGACCGATGCCAACACCCTCGGTCGCCTTCCCTGGAAATCGCTGGGATTGCCTCCGCCGCACGACGGTTCCGGAGAGTGCCTGTGGTATGCGGTTTCCGGTAGCTACAAGAACAACCCAAAAACCAGCACCCGGATGAACTGGGACAACGCCGGCATGCTCAAGGTCTTTTCTGCCGACGGCGGCGAGATCGCCGCAAACGAAATCGTCGCCGTGGTCATCGCGCCCGGTGCGGTCATTTCCGACAACACGCCTGCGCAGGACCGTTCCGGCGACACCGCCCCCCGCTGCGGCGGGAATTATGCGCCGGCTGCCTATCTCGACAACGATACCGCACACGGCATCAACAACTCGGACATCGCCGCCGGCAAATTCATCCTGCCGCACGAGCACCGCGATGCCAACGGCAACGTCATCCTCTCGGTCAACGACCAGTTCGTCTTCATCACCCGCCAGGACATCTGGACCGCGGTCGAAAAGCGCATCGCACAGCAGGCCAGACAATGCCTCGATGACTACGCCGCAAGTAACGGAGACCGGTACCCCTGGGCGGTACCGATGAACGACACCACTTTCTATGTCAGCACCCCCAATACGCTGTTCGGGCGGCTACCGCGCCATCTGCCGATCACCGACCCTGACATCATCGCGATGATGGATGAGATGACCGCGCTCCAGGTTGCGGTCAACAACTGCAAACTGGCCAACAATCCCGCCAATCGGAATGCTCTGGACAATGCCGGCAATAACCTCGAGAACGCCGCCAAGACGGTCAGGGACAACCAGCCCACCACCCCGGCGATCACGGCAACCGTCACCACGCCGGCAATCGCTGCCGGCGATATTGCGCAAGACAATGCGACTTGCTTAAGCATTTTCAACAACCCGACCGGGAATAATGTGCAGGCCAACCTGGATGCGACAACCGACGCCATCAGCGCGCTGCCCCCCACACTGGGCTGGACGGCCAGTTGCACGCTGTTCAACTCCACGCCCTGGAGCCACTGGAGAAACCTGGTGTTCTACCAAGTTGCCGACGGCTTTAAACCGGGCAGCGCCGCGAGCTGCGGCGCCAGTTGCCTGAGTGTGGAAGGCAGCGGCCACACGGCCACCGGCTCCGGCAGCTATCACGCGACATTGATTGCGGCCGGGAAGAAGCTGACCGCCAACCGCGTAATCACCAACACGGCGGATTATCTGGAGGCGGTCAACCTTCTGCCCCAGGCCGATTCGACGCAGCCCTACAAGACTTATCGCGCGACCGATGGCAACTATCCGACGGTCAACGATCACGTGTTATGCCTCGATGGCGGAGTGAACTGTAAATGACCTCACATAACCGCCGCCATTCCTCGCCGCGTTCCGGCGGATTCACGTTGGTCGAAATGTCCATCGTGCTAGCCATAGTCGCCTTGCTGCTGGGCGGCCTGCTGCCGGTGATCTCCAGCCAGGTTGAAATGCAGCGCAGAAATGAGACGCGCAAATACCTCGACATTGTCCGCGATGCCTTGGTCGGCTATGCCGTGTTAAACGGCCGCCTGCCCTGCCCTGACAGCAATGACGATGGCATCGCGGAAGCCACCTGCACCACCAACGCCTCACAGGTCGGAACGCTGCCCTATACCGACTTGGGCGTGGTCGGCACCGATGCCTATGACAACGTGCTGATCTATGCGGTCACCAAGGAATTTGCCGCGACCACGCCTTTCACGCTCAATACTGCCGGTGTCATTAAAGTATGCGATGCCGGCTGCGCTTCCGACTGGACCAACAAATCAACGGCGGTCATCGTATCGCGCGGAGCCAATGCGGCCACCGCGACCTCCGCTGATGAAACCGAAAACACCGATGGTGACACCATCTTTATCAGCCGCGATTTCGCGCAGGATGGCTACGACGACCTGATCGTCTGGCTATCGCCCAACACGCTGTTCAATCGCATGGTTGCCGCAGGAAAACTCCCCTGAGCTTCATCCATCGAGCACGCTGATGCCGCTGCTCCTGCACAATTCTTCACCCTTCGCTTCAAACTGAAACTCCCGAACAATCGAAGTGACTAAGCTATATCGCTACGCGTTGCTCTATCTCGCGGGCATAGTCGATTCTTGCGGAACAGGAGGGTGATATGACCGTGAAAAATATACCTGTCTGGAGCCCTGCGGAGCTGCACCGCCACCTCAGCGAGGGCAACCGGTTCGCCATTCTCGATGTGCGCAACCAGAGTGAATTCAGCGCCTGGAAGATCGATGGCAAGGTCCCAATCCATACGACTAACCTGTCTTATTTCGACCTGCTGGATATGGAAGATATTGACCAGGAGCTAGCTGCGGCATTTGCACGCGCGATCCCGAAACGGCTGAAGGAGCTGCCCCAGGGTCTGCCTATCCTGGCGGTATGCGGGAAGGGCGAGACGTCGCCCCACGTTGCCGAGGGACTGCGACGGCTCGGCTACGAGGCATACAACCTGGAGGGCGGGATGGCCGCCTGGGGCAACCACTATGAAGTACGGGTCGTCGAGGAAACACCTCGGCTCACCATCGTCCAGATCAGCCGCCCGGCACGGGGGTGTCTCAGCTACCTGCTGGCCAGCGGCGGCGAGGCCATGGTGGTCGATCCGGCGCGCCACGTCGAGATTTATACCCGCATCGCCACCGAGCGCGGGGCGCGCATCACGGCTGTGCTCGACAGCCATCTGCAGGCCGACCATCTCAGCGGCGGCGTGGCGTTGGCGCAGGCTGTTGGGGCCGATTACTGGCTGCATCCTTATGACAGCATCTATCCCGACGACCTGCTTCCTGCGACGTTTCCCTTCCGCTATCTGCAGGACGGAATGATTTTCAAGCTGGGCCAAGTGAGCGTCCGCGCGCTCCATCTGCCCGGCCACACCCTCGGCATGATTAATCCGATGGTGGATGATCGCCTTTTGCTCAGTGGCGATACGTTGTTCATTGGTTCGATAGGGCGACCCGATCTGGGCAGGAAGGCAAAGGCCTGGATTCCGTTGCTCTTCAATTCGTTGCAGCAGGTGCGGGCGTTGCCGGACCGTACCATCGTGTTGCCCGCCCACTTCAGCAACCTGCATGAGGCCGATGAACAGGGCTGTTACCGTGCACCCCTGGCCACGCTGCTCAACCGCAACGAGGGTTTGCGCATGCTAGAACAGGGTCTGGCTGCATTCGGCGCCTATATCGAGGCCAGCCTGCCGGAACACCCGCCATCTTACGACGACATCCGGCGCGTCAATACCGGCCTGCTGCAGGTGGACGAGACCAAGGCCAGCGAACTGGAGCTCGGACGCAACCGCTGCGCGCTCTCGCCGCACTGAAAGACCGGCAACCACCTCAGGTCTTTTTACATCACCACATCCCATTCGCCATCTTTTTGCGTCGCGCCAACTCCTTCTCGCTCGGCTCGGCACTCGGGAACGAACCGGGCCGGACATCGCCAGCCGGCACATAGGTGCTCATCACGACGCCTGAGGCCGAAGCCCGGGAGCGTGCGAGCCGCAGCGCGGATGGTTTGGCAGTTTCGCCGAAAAGGCGCTTGCCCTGCCCCAGTACCACCGGGAATGTCCACACGTTGTATTCGTCTATCAGTGATGCGGCCTGCAGCGTTTGAACCAGATTGCCGCTGCCGATAATCTGCAAGTCGGGGCCCGGCCTAGACTTGAGCGCGGTGATTGCGTGAACAACATCGCCCTCTAGCAGGGTTGAGTTGTTCCAGTGGAGCGTGGTCAATGTGCGCGATGCGACGTACTTCTTCGCGGCATTGAGCGTCCACGCGACCGGATCGTCGGCGGGCTGGTATGGCCAGTATGCTTCAAAGATCTCGTAGGTCCGACGACCGAGCACCAGTTCCCGGTCCTTGCCGTCTAAACCCGCTGCCGAGAGGTCCATGTCCTCGGCGACGTAGTTGAACATCCAGCCCCCAAACGTGAAACCGCCAGTCGTGTCTTCTTCCGGTCCGCCGGGTGCCTGCATAATGCCGTCCAGCGACACGAACGTGGATGCGATCAGTTTTCTCATGGCAACGCTCACGCCAGATCGTATCGATCCAGATTCATTACCTTGTTCCATGCCGCGATGAAATCGTGTACGAACTTCTGCTGTGCATCGCTGCTGGCATAGACTTCGGCAATCGCGCGCAATTGGGAGTTAGAACCGAACACGAGATCGACGACGGTACCGGTCCATCTGGGTTTCCCCGTTATGCGGTCGTATCCATCCAGCACGCCTTCGGCGGTGGCGGACTTCTGCCACTTTGTGTTCATGTCGAGCAGGTTCACGAAGAAGTCGTTGGTCAAGTTCCCTGGCCGTGAGGTTAAGACGCCGTGTTTTGTTTGACCGACGTTCGCGTGCAGCGTGCGCAGACCGCCGATCAGCGCCGTCATCTCGGGGGCGGTCAGCGTGAGCAACTGCGCCTTGTCCACCAGCATCTCCGCTGCAGCGCTTTCGAATCCCTTGCGCACGTAGTTTCGGAATCCGTCTGCTGCCGGTTCCAGTACGGCGAACGAGGTCACGTCCGTCTGCGCCTGCGATGCATCCATGCGTCCCGGCGCGAATGGAACTGTCACGTCGTGGCCGGCTTTTTTGGCGGCGGCCTCGACGGCGGCGCAGCCGCCCAGCACGATCAGGTCGGCCAGCGAGACTTTTTTGCCACCGGACTGGGCGCTGTTGAATGCGCTTTGGATACTCTCCTGCACCCTCAGTACCTTCGCCAGTTGCGCCGGCTGGTTGGCTTCCCAGTCCTTCTGCGGCGCCAGACGGATGCGTGCGCCGTTCGCACCGCCGCGCTTGTCCGAACCGCGGAAGGTGGAGGCAGACGCCCAGGCGGAGGCGACCAGTTCAGCGACGGAAAGGCCCGATTCCAGTATCGTGGCCTTGAGCGCGGCGATGTCCTGCGCGTCGATCAACTTGTGGTCCACCGCAGGGATAGGGTCTTGCCATATGAGTTCCTCGGCCGGTACCTCCGGACCGAGATAGCGCACGCGCGGCCCCATGTCGCGGTGCGTGAGCTTGAACCACGCGCGGGCGAAAGTGTCCGCAAGCTGGGCCGGATGCTCATGGAAGCGCCGCGCGATCTTTTCGTAGGCGGGGTCGAAACGCAGTGAGAGGTCGGTGGTCAGCATAGACGGCGCGTGGTGCCTGGCCGGATCGTGCGCGTCTGGTACCGTGCCAGCACCCGCGCCGCCCTTGGGCGTCCACTGCTGTGCGCCCGCCGGACTTTTTGTCAGCTCCCATTCGTAGCCAAACAGGTTGGAGAGGAAACTGTTGCTCCATTGCGTCGGCGTGTTGCTCCATGTGACTTCCAAGCCACTTGAGATCGTGTCGCCCCCCTTGCCAGTGCCAAAGCGGCTGTGCCAGCCCAGGCCCTGTTCCTCGACGCCTGCCGCTTCCGGCTCGGGACCCAGCAGCGTCGCATCGCCTGCGCCATGCGCCTTGCCGAAGGTGTGCCCGCCGACGATGAGCGCCACCGTCTCCTCGTCGTTCATCGCCATGCGTGCGAAGGTCTCGCGGATATCCCTGGCCGCCGCGAGCGGATCCGGCTTGCCGTTGGGACCTTCCGGGTTCACGTAGATCAGGCCCATCTGCACGGCGGCAAGCGGATTTTCCAGATTGCGCTCGCCGCTGTAGCGCTCATCCGCCAGCCACTTGCCCTCGGCACCCCAGTAGATGTCCTCTTCAGGCTCCCAGATGTCCGCGCGTCCGCCGCCGAAGCCGAAGGTCTTGAAGCCCATCGATTCCAGCGCGACGTTGCCTGCGAGAATCATCAGGTCTGCCCAAGAAATCTTGCACCCGTATTTCTGCTTGATCGGCCACAGCAACCTGCGCGCCTTGTCGAGGTTGACGTTGTCCGGCCAGCTGTTAAGCGGCGCGAATCGCTGATTGCCGCGCCCGCCGCCGCCGCGACCGTCGCCGATGCGGTAGGTGCCGGCGCTGTGCCACGCCATGCGGATGAACAGGGGGCCGTAGTGGCCGAAGTCTGCCGGCCACCAGTCCTGCGAGTCGGTCATCAGCGCCGTCAGGTCCTGCTTCACCGCATTCAAGTCAAGGCTGTTGAATTCCCTGGCGTAGTCGAAGTCCTTCCCCATCGGGTCGGACAGCGTGGAATGCTGGTGCAGGATGTCCAGCCTGAGTTGATCCGGCCACCAGTCCGCGTTGGAGCGAGCGCCGGCGGCGGTGCCGGTGTGGCCGGGGTAAGGGCAATGCGATTTGGGCGGCATGTTCATCTCCTGTGGTTGAAATGAGGAGCACGACTACAGAAAATGGCTATGGAATCTTCGCGGCTCAGTACTGGGCAGGCAACTATATGGGCAATCATAAGAAAGGGAACGGTCGAAAGACCATACCGGGAACTGCTTAGTTTATGGCTGCCAACACACACACAAACCTTCATACTTGCTCCATTTATAAAATGTGAGCTTGTGAATTTTCCGGAATAGAAAACAAAAAGCCTTGCATCTCTGCAAGGCTTTTTATTTTGTTGGTGGGCCCTCGCGGACTTGAACCGCGGACCAAAGGATTATGAGTCCTCTGCTCTAACCAACTGAGCTAAGGGCCCGTGTAACTAGTTTTCGCTATCGAGGAAGCTCTTCAGCTTTTCGGAGCGGGATGGGTGACGCAGCTTGCGCAGAGCCTTGGCTTCGATCTGGCGAATGCGCTCGCGCGTCACATCGAACTGCTTGCCGACCTCTTCGAGCGTGTGGTCGGTGTTCATCTCGATACCGAAGCGCATGCGCAGCACTTTAGCTTCGCGCTGGGTCAGGCTGTCGAGGATGTCGCCGGTCGCGCCGCGCAGGCTCTCGTAGATCGCTGCGTCGATAGGCACGGTGGTGTGCGAGTCTTCGATGAAATCGCCCAAATGCGAATCGTCGTCGTCGCCCACCGGGGTTTCCATCGAGATGGGTTCCTTGGCGATCTTGAATATCTTGCGGATCTTGTCTTCCGGCATTTCCATCTTGGCCACCAGTGTCGCCACATCCGCTTCCTGACCGGTTTCCTGCATGATCTGGCGCGAGATGCGGTTCATCTTGTTGATGGTCTCGATCATGTGCACCGGAATGCGGATGGTGCGAGCCTGATCGGCAATGGAGCGCGTGATGGCCTGGCGTATCCACCAGGTTGCATAGGTCGAGAACTTGTAGCCGCGGCGGTATTCAAATTTGTCCACAGCTTTCATCAGGCCGATATTGCCTTCCTGGATCAGGTCGAGGAACTGCAAGCCGCGGTTGGTGTATTTCTTGGCAATCGAGATCACCAGACGCAGGTTGGCCTCGATCATGTCGCGCTTGGCGCGGCGCGCCTTCGCCTCGCCGTTTGTCATCTGGCGGTTGATTTCCTTCAGGTCGCGGATGGGGATGCCGACGCGCTGTTGCAGCTCAAGCAGGCGCTGCTGCTTTTCAATGACCGCGTGCTGGTAACGTTCCAGCGATTCGGAATAGGACTTCTTCGCCTTGAGCTCATGGACGACCCAATCCAGATTATCCTCGTTGCCCGGGAAGGTCTTGATGAAGTGGGCGCGCGGCATCTTGCCTTTCACGACGCACATGTCCTGAATGCTGCGCTCGTTGCGCCGCACTTCCTCGACCAAGCCGCGCATCGTGTCACATAGCGCATCGACCTGCTTGGCAGTGAAGCGGAATTTCATCAGCTCATCGGAAATGCCAGTCTGCAGCTTGTCATACTGCTTGCTGCGGTAACCATGTTTTTCGTAAGCCTTGCCCATCTTGGCGAACAGGTCGCCGATCACTGCAAAGCGTGCCAGCGCATCCTCGCGCAGCTGCGCCAGATTGGCTGCTGCCTCTGCCGCTGCTGCCTCCTCGTCGCCGTCCTCTTCCTCGTCGCCGCCGTCCTCATGGCCTTCTTCATCCATCTCGTCGGACGCCTCTTCGGAGACGACGGCCTCGTCCTCTGCGTCAACAAAACCGTCGATCAGTTCATCGATGCGCATCTGGTTCGCTTCGATTTTTGCCGACAGCGCCAGGATTTCCGCAATGGTCGCCGGGCATGCAGAGATCGCCTGAATCATGTGCTTCAGGCCTTCCTCAATACGCTTGGCGATTTCGATCTCTTTTTCGCGTGTCAGCAGGCCGACCGTACCCATCTCGCGCATGTACATGCGTACCGGGTCGGTGGTGCGGCCGAATTCGGAGTCAACCGTGGAGAGTGCCGCTTCGGCCTCTTCCACTGCATCCTCGTCCGCTACCGGCGGCGCAGCATCGGTCATAATGAGGGTTTCTGCGTCCGGCGCGACGTCGCAGACCGTAACACCCATTTCATTGATCATGCTGACCACGCCTTCGATCTGCTCGACTTCGAGCATATCCGGAAGATGGTCGTTGATTTCGGCATAGGTCAGGTATCCGCGCTCCTTGCCGAGCACGATCAGCGCTTTCAACCGCGTACGGCGCGCCTCCATATCCTGAAGCTGCTCATTCGCCACCGGCTGCTCTACTACAGCAGCAATTTTCTTGTTCAGTGTTTTCTTGTCGTCCTTGAGCTTTGCCATATTCTGTTTTCCAAACGCGTAAGCGCAAAATTATGCGTAAATGCCGCAGAAAAGCGCAGCATTATACCCTATCCGGCCCTACTTTATCCATCTACGACCTGTGCCTGACGCCCTTACAAGCGCCCAGCCCGTACTGTTCAATTGGGGCGCAGTAATTGCAGGTATTGCTTCCGGTCCTGCTCGCTCAGGTTCGCCAGTCCCGCCTGCATGCATCTGGCCTGCAAAGCCCGCAGGCTTTCCCGGCGGGACTCGTCATTAAGCTTGTTCAGCAGCCCTGCAAACTCCGCTTCCACATCGAAGTCGTCACCCCAGTCCAACATATCGGCCTGCGCGCTCACCAGGGTCCTTTCATGCACTGTCCCCTGGAACAACTGGGCCAGCGTTTGACTGCTCAAAGTGAAATCCGTTTCGCGCGACATCAGCAATATTGACTGGATTGCCTCGGCCTCAGGCCCCTCGCCCTGCCAGTCACCAGGTATCTGCCGCCCCAAGCCGGGACGGGCAAGCAGGCATTGCAACAGCAACCGGTGCGCCGAGAGCGGTTTGCGTGCGGATTTCTGCTGCGGTAGCCGCGGCGCGCGCGCTACCGGTTGGACTTCGTACAGCACCTCAAGCTCGGCCTGGCTGACTCCAGTGAGCACCGCGACCTCCTTGCGCAGTAGCAATGCCGTGGCTGGCGCAGTTATGGCTGTGAGCAGAGGCTTTGCGCGCTGCAGCATCTGGTTGCGCCCCTCCTGGGTGCCCAGATTCAGCCCCGCGCCGATCTCGCGGAGCAAATAGGCTGATAGCGGCATCGCCTTCTCAACCTGCAGCTCGAACACATCCTTGCCGAATTCGCGCACATAGCTATCCGGATCATGCTCAACCGGCAGGAACAGGAAGCTGATACGCTTGCCGTCCTGCAGGTACGGCAACGCATTTTCCAGTGCACGCCATGCGGCGCGCTGCCCCGCCTTGTCACCGTCGAAGCAAAACACAATGTGCTCAGCGATCCGCAACAATTTCTGGATGTGGTGCGGTGTGGTGGCCGTACCCAGCGTGGCCACCGCATAGTCCACGCCATGCTGGGCGAGCGCGACCACGTCCATGTATCCTTCAACCACCAGCACTCGCTGGGCAGACCGGATCGCCTTTTGCGCCTGGAACAGGCCGTACATTTCGCGGCCTTTTTCAAACAGCGGCGTTTCGGGAGAATTCAGATATTTCGGCTCCCCCTTATCCAGCACACGACCGCCGAAACCGATGACCTGGCCGCGGATATTGACGATGGGGAACATGATGCGGTCGCGGAACCTGTCGTACCGCTTCCCCTCTTCACCGACGATCACCAGCCCGGTCTGGCTCAGGCTTTCCTGCGTGTACTCGGGAAACGCTGCGGCTAGCGCCTGCCATGCCTCGGGGGCATAGCCGATGCCGAATTTTGCCGCGATCTCGCCGGACAGTCCGCGCCCCTTCAGATATTCGACGGCGCGCCGGGATTGCTTGAGTTGCTCGCGATAGTAGCGTGTCGCCGTCTGCATCACTTCGTACAGATCGGGCGCGGCCTTTTGCCGGACCTCGCCCGGCGCCGCACGTTCGTGCGGCACCTCTAGACCCGCGCTGCGCGCCAATTCCTCTACCGCGTCGACAAAACCCAGCCCGACATGCTCCATGACAAAACCGATCGCCGTGCCATGCACTCCGCAGCCAAAACAATGATAGAACTGCTTGGTCTGACTGACTGTGAACGAAGGGGATTTCTCGTTGTGGAACGGGCAGCAGGCCACGTAATTCGCGCCAGCTTTTTTGAGTGGCACATAGCGCTCGATCACATCAACGATGTCGAGACGATTAAGCAGATCCTGTATGAAGCTTTTTGGAATCACGCCCGCAACGCCCTTTTTAACGCCCGGCCAATACCGCGGATGATTTGGTTTAGTCCTGCCTGAAACGTTGCGACGCTATTTGACCAGCTGCGCCTTGATCAGGGCTGACACTTTAGCCATGTCGGCGCGTCCGGCCAATTTCGATTTGAGCATCCCCATCACCTTGCCCATGTCTTGCGGACCGACGGCTCCGGATGAGGATATCGCCTCCGTCACCGCCTGGATGATTTCGGCTTCACTGAGTTGCTGCGGCATATAAGTCTCCAGCACACTCATTTCGAACTTTTCGACGTCCGCCAGATCTTGGCGCCCTGCCGCTTCGTACTGGCTGATGGAATCGCGCCGCTGCTTGTTCATTTTTTCGATGATGGCGACCACGTCCGCATCGGACAGTTCGGTGCGCCCGTCCACCTCGCGCTGCTTGATGGCAGCCAGTAAAAGACGTATAGCCGAGAGGCGTGCCATGTCCTTGGCGCGCATCGCGACTTTCATATCATCTGTTATTTGCTGCTTGAGACTCATGCCAACCCTGCCGGCCCGCAACAAAGTCCGGCTTAGTAAAGCTTAGGAGGGAGAACTTGGCTCATCAAGCGCTTGTAGTGACGTTTCACCGCAGCAGCCATTTTACGCTTGCGCTCGGCTGTTGGCTTTTCATAGAACTCACGCGCACGCAAATCGGTCAGCAGGCCGGTCTTTTCTACGGAACGCTTGAAACGACGCATCGCAACTTCAAACGGCTCATTCTCTTTAACACGTACTGTTGTCATGGACAAACACCTTCTGCTTAAAAATTAAGGGCGTGATTCTAGCAAAACACGCAGCCCACCACAACCCGAATTTAATTCACTGCGATCCTGGCGAATTTCCGCTTGCCAACCTGCGCCACCACGACGCAACCTGCGCTGATCATCACCGCCTTGTCGCTAACCCGCTCGCCATCCAGCTTCACGGCGCCCTGCTGGATCATGCGCATCGCCTCGGATGTGCTCTCAACCAACCCGGCCTGCTTGAGCAGCTGTGTAACCACGATGCTGCCCTCTGGCGCGGCAATGGCAACTTCCGGCATGTCTTCCGGCAAGACTCCCTTTCTGAAACGCGCCTCGAACTCGGTCAGCGCATCCACCGCAGCCTGTCGCGAGTGGAACCTCGAAACAATCTCCTGCGCAAACCGCACCTTGATGTCGCGCGGATTCCGGCCATTCACCACCTCATCCCGCCATTTGGCTATGGTCGAGAGGCTCTCGAAGGACAACAACTCGAGGTAGCGCCACATCAGGTCATCCGAGGCAGACATGAGTTTACCGAACATCTCCTGGGGCGCATCGGTGATACCCACGTAATTGCCTAGCGACTTGGACATCTTGTTTACGCCATCCAGCCCTTCCAGAAGCGGCATTGTGAGCACACACTGCGCAGGCTGGCCATGGTGCTTTTGTAGTTCCCGCCCCATCAACAGGTTGAATTTCTGATCAGTCCCCCCCAGCTCGATATCCGCCTTCAGCGCGACTGAGTCGTAGCCCTGAACCAACGGGTAGATGAATTCATGAATGGCGATCGGCTGATTGCCTTTGTAGCGTTTCGAAAAATCGTCGCGCTCCAGCATCTGAGCTACTGTGTGTGTGGCGGCAAGACGTATCAGGTCAACCGCACTGAATTTATCCATCCAGGTCGAGTTGAAGACGATTTCTGTCTTGTCCGGATCGAGCACCTTGAAGACCTGCTCGCGGTACGATTCAGCATTCGCAAGCACTTGCTCACGTGACAGAGGCGGCCGGGTGGTATTCTTTCCCGTAGGATCGCCAATCATGCCGGTAAAATCACCGATCAAAAACAGGGCATGATGACCCAAATCCTGTAGTTGGCGCATCTTGTTCAGCAGCACCGTGTGCCCAAGGTGCAAATCGGGAGCCGTCGGGTCGAAACCCGCTTTCACACGCAGCGGCCTCCCCAAGGCAAGCTTCTTCTTCAGCTCATCTTCCAGCAACAACTCATGGGAGCCACGCTTGATTTGCTCTAATTCGTTCTCATGCATCATTTCTACCGCCAATAAACCCACCGCATCAGACATCATCACCGACTGCCTTGCACGCATCTACGGGACTGCCACAACCAGGAATCCCATCGCCACAGCCGGATTTTGAAGGAGGAACCGTTTCTGCTAATATACCCGGTGTTCAAAAAGCAGCAGGCTGCCAATCAATATGTGTGGCAACCCGAGGAGACGCGAATGTTAACCCAAAATCTGTCCAGCCAGAATCTAAAACGACGCAAATTGAGAAAAAATCTGCGTTGGGTGGTTGCGCTCTCTACCCTCCCCCTGCTCGGTGTTGTGACCGCCTTCGGCCTTGTTCCGCAAAATGACTTCGGCCTGACCTCCGCGCAACTCACCATCCAGGAAATTGCACTTCCTGACAGTCCGGCCACACATTCGGCTTCATCTTCAAGCTATTGGCATAATGACCGGGTGCGCCGCGGCGACACTGTCAACGAGATACTGCGGCGCCTCGAGATTGAGGATGAAGAGGCCGGCGCATACCTGCGCGAATCGCCCGATGTAGCTTCTTTTCGCAAACTGGCTGTAGGCAGCGAATTGCGTGCCGAGACCACCGCAGAGGGCAATCTGATCGCCTTGCGTTATCTGAACGACGAGGGTGTTGAGTTCATCATTCAAAAACAGGGCTCTGAGCTCACTGTGCAAACCTTGCCTGCCACACTCGAAAAACGGCTGTTTGTTCGAACCGGCGAAATTTTGACTACCCTCTACGCCGCCACTGACGCTGCAGGGCTGCCGGATGCAGCCGCCAGTCAATTGAATGAACTGTTCAGCGGAGATATCGATTTTCACCATGATCTGCGCAAGGGCGACAAATTTACGGTCGTGTATGAAATGACCTATAACAACGGCGCCCTGCTCAATACCGGGCGTATTCAGGCAGCCGAATTCATCAACCAGGGCAAGGTTTACCGTGCCATCTATTTTGAGAAGGATGCCAAACACGGTGATTACTACACGCCTGACGGCAAGAGTGTCCGCAAAGCCTTCCTGCGCTCCCCGATCACCTATTCCCGCGTAAGCTCCGGATTCACTAACTCGCGATTCCACCCGGTACTGAAGAAATGGCGCTCGCATATGGGTGTGGATTTTGCCGCACCTACCGGAACCAAGGTCAAGGCGACCGCAGACGGACTGATCAGCTTTGTCGGCAAAGACGGTGGTTATGGCAACGTGGTGAAAATCAGCCACCAAGGCCAATATCTTACTGTTTATGGGCACCTGTCGCGCTTTGCCGCCAATCTGCGCAAGGGGCAACGCGTCACCCAAGGCCAGGTTATCGGTTATGTCGGCCAGACCGGATTGGCTAGCGGTCCGCACCTGCATTATGAATTCAAGGTACACGGGAAATCCAAAAACCCCATGCGTATCGCTCTGCCTGAGGCCAAACCCATTGAGGATGCCGACAGGGCAGCATTCGAAATTGTTTCCGACAATCTGGCTGCGCGCCTGAACCTGCTGCGCAACACCAATCTCGCAATGCTCGACTAAACTCGTGCAACACCCCCCCGAGCTTTATGTAGGCCTGATGTCCGGCACCAGTCTAGATGGTGTAGATGCCGTACTGGTCGACCTTGCTCCCCCCTCGCCACACCAGATTGGCAGGCATTACCTGCCATTCGACGACGAACTGAAGCAAACCTTGCTGGCGCTCCATCTGCCTAGCCACAACGAACTGCACCTATCGCAGCTTGCCGGCAATCAGTTAGCCCGGCTTTATGCCTCATCGGTTTCCTCCCTGCTCGCGCAGTCCGGGGCGGAACGCAGGGAAATCACCGCTATTGGATGTCACGGCCAGACCATTCGCCATTGCCCCGCGCAGGGTTATACCGTGCAGATAGGCAATGCCGCCCTGCTGGCCGAATTGACCGGTATCACGGTGATCAATGACTTTCGCAGTCGCGACATTGCAGCCGGCGGTCAGGGTGCTCCATTGGTCCCTGCTTTCCACGACACGGTGTTTCGCAGCGCAAGTACCCATCGCGTCATCGTCAACATTGGCGGTATCAGCAACCTGACCGATCTGCCGCTGGATGGTCCGACAACGGGATTCGATTGCGGTCCGGGAAATCTGCTGATGGATGCCTGGTGTATGGCCCACAAATCCATGCCGTACGATCACAATGGAACTTGGGCAACCTCTGGCACCCCGCTCCCCTCGTTGCTGTCGCGACTGCTGGATGAGCCATTCTTCAGTCTCCCCCCCCCAAAAAGCAGTGGTCGGGATTTGTTCAACATGACATGGCTGGAAGGGAAACTGCAAGGAGGCGAACGCCCGGAGGATGTACAGGCCACTCTTCTGGAACTGACCTGCCTGACCATCGCGCAACCCATCAAACAATACTGCCCTAAGGCGCGCGAGGTTTATTTGTGCGGAGGCGGGGCACGCAACCAGGCCCTCTACGCTAGGCTGTCAGCCTTGCTGGATGATTGCAGGGTACTCGGAACCACCGCGCTCGGTGTTGATGAAGACTTTCTGGAAGCCATCGCCTTTGCATGGCTTGCACAGCAAACCATGCAAGGCAAACCCGCCAACCTGCCCCACGTCACCGGCGCCACTCATCCCTGCATCCTCGGCTCGATACACCGCGCCTGAAATGCAAACGGGGCGCATGGCGCCCCGTCAGATGCCCATGACAGAGAAGGTCAGGCCGAGAAAGAAGAACCGCACCCGCAGGTCGTTGTAGCATTCGGGTTCTTTATGACGAACTGAGCACCCTCCAACCCTTCCTGATAGTCGATTTCGGCACCGACCAAGTATTGGAAGCTCATCGGGTCTATCAGCAGTTGTACACCATTCTTGTTCAGCACGGTGTCATCCTCATTAGTCACCTCATCGAAGGTGAAACCGTATTGAAAGCCAGAACAGCCTCCACCACTGACAAATACACGCAGCTTGAGGTCTGAGTTACCCTCCTCTTCAATCAACTGCTTCACTTTATTTGCCGCATCGTCGGTAAATATCAACGGATCCTGCATCTCGGTAATGGCGTTCATTCTGGTCTCCTGATTAAATACTATTCACCGCTGGCAGTCTTGAGCGTTACAACCTTGTCCTTCATGGCAGCATTGCTATGCACCAATCGCCCCTCAACAATTGCACCCAACTGGATTTCCATCGTGTTGTAATGCACATCGCCATTGATCCTGGCTTTCCCCTGAAGTTCCAAATAGTCGCTGGCATATACAGATCCGTCGATCGTCCCGTTGATAACCAGATGTGTCACATTGACCTCGCCCATCACGCGGGCATGCTCACTCAACACCAAAGTGCTGGGCTTGCCCTGCGCAGCGATAACATTGCCATTGACCTTGCCGTCTATGCGCAAGCCGCCACTGAAATTCAAATTGCCCTCGATGGTAGTCCCCGCACCGATCAATGAATCAATCTGGGTTTGAGGTTTGCTGTGCTTCTGGCTAAACATTATTTACTCCTGACATTATGAGAGGCTTACGCTTTGCCGCACTCTGGGCTCAGCCACCCCGTTTTCGAATATTCTAACTTGGACGCTCTCCAATTGAGCATTCGGCGGCAACAGAATACTTTGCTCCACACGCTGATAATACCTGAACCCGAGTTTGAATTGGGCAGTCCCGGACTCATCCTGAGGGAACAGGTGAGTAGTACTCTGCCCGTCCTCGATCACGGTAGCCAGCAGTTGGTAGTAACCGTTAAACGTCTTGGCACGCTGACCGCTTTGCACCAGCAACATGCGTAAATGATATTCACCGGGCATCTTGTCGCGCTCGAGAACGATGCGATGCACACCCAGCTCACCGGTTTTGCCACGAGTTGCAGTGAGATTCTGGAAAAACACCAGATCCTCCTGCAATTGGACATTCTCATCCGCAAGATTTTTTAACTGCTCGGAGGTTGCAAGGTTGGTGGCCTGCTCAATTTGAATCCTGCGCTCAAACTGGATAACCTGATTTCTAAGCTGAGCTATTTCGGCTTCCTGCTGCGTTGTCTGGCTGCGTAACCTGGATAACTCCTGCTCCGCCTGATTGCGGTGAAAACCCGCCAATTCAAGACCACTGTCATACGCCCACCAAGCAAACGCTACAGCGGCCAGCACAAATGGCAGCATCATGCCCCAACGCAAATACCATGCGACGTGCGGCCGCACCCTCATACGGGGTGCATAAATATTAAACCTGCGTTCTACTCCGCGCCACATATTGGTCAGGGTAACAAGGGGACATTGTTGAGCGCCATGCTTTCAGGCAATCCGAACATGATATTCATGTTCTGAACAGCCTGCCCGGCAGCGCCTTTGACCAGATTGTCAATCACCGAAAGCACCACCACCGTATCCCCTCCCTGAGGGCGATGAATTGCAATCCGACATTGATTGGCCCCGCGAACCGAGCGGGTCTCGGGATGACTGCCAGCGGGCATCACGTCTACGAATGGCTCGTCTTCATAGCGGCGTTCAAAGAGCACCTGCAAATCGGCATCTTTTGTCAGTTTGCCATACAGGGTCGCATGAATGCCGCGTATCATCGGCGTCAAATGCGGGACAAAGGTCAAACCCACCGCATGGCCGGCAACCCGCCCCAAACCTTGCGCTATCTCGGGGAGATGGCGATGCCCGGCCACCCCATAGGCCTTGAAGTTATCCGCAGACTCGGAGAACAGAATGGGTATCTCGGCCTTTCTCCCCGCTCCCGACACCCCTGATTTTGCATCTGCGATCAAACCTTCCGGCGCTATCACCCCCGCTTCGAGCAAAGGTAGAAAGCCCAATTGCACAGCCGTCGGATAACAGCCTGGATTGGCGACCAGCCGCGCCGTTTTGATACGCTCGCGATTGATTTCCGGCAATCCGTACACCGCTTCAGCGACCAGATCTGGGCAGGCATGACTCACGCCATACCACTTCTCCCAGGTTGGGATATCCTGCAAACGAAAGTCTGCCGCTAGATCGATCACCCTGACGTCTGCATCCAGCAGACCTCGCGCCTGCTGCATCGCGATCCCGTTCGGGGTGGCGAAAAACACCAAATCGCACTCGTCGAGCCGTGCCTCATCCGGATGAACAAAAGGCAGATCGACGAAGCCGCGCAAGCTGGGGAACATCTGGCTGACTGGCATACCCGCATCAGCACGGGACGTGATCGTTTGCAATGACACCTGCGGGTGCATCGCGAGCAGCCGCAACAACTCGACGCCCGTATAACCGGTCCCGCCCACCACACCTACTTTAATCATTGCAGCTTCCATGTAAACATGATGTGCATTTTACCTCAAAGAAAACGAAAAAGCCGCCCTAAGGCGGCTTTGTTCAGCTCCATCCAGACAAAATTCGCCTGGACAAAGCATATTAACGCTTGGAGAACTGCTTGCGACGACGCGCCTTTCGCAAACCGACTTTTTTGCGCTCAACCTCACGTGCATCGCGTGTCACCAATCCGGCCTGCTTCAACACAGTCTTGAGAGATGCATCGTAGTCAATCAGTGCGCGGGTGATGCCATGACGCACCGCACCCGCCTGTCCAGATTCACCACCGCCGGTAACGTTAACCATGATATCGAATTTGCTCAGAGTCTCAGTCAGAGTCAGCGGCTGACGGACGACCATTCTGCCGGTTTCACGGGAGAAAAATACATCCACTGGCTTGTCATTGACGATGATATCGCCCTTGCCTGGCTTGATGAACACACGCGCCACCGCGCTCTTGCGGCGGCCGGTTCCATAGTTGTAACTTACGCTCATGATTATGCCTTCAACAAATTAACTGGTTTCGGCTGTTGAGCCGCGTGAGGATGCGCCGCGCCGGCATACACCTTCATCTTGCTCAGCATTGCATAGCCCAGCGGACCCTTGGGAAGCATACCCTTCACAGCCTTTTCCAAAATACGGGCTGGATGACGTGCCTGCAGTTTTGCAAAGTTGGTCGTGTACAGACCGCCCGGATAGGTCGTATGGCGATGGTACAGCTTCGCCTGCTCCTTGTTTCCGGTCACGCGCAGCTTGTCGGCGTTAACCACAACGACGAAATCGCCCGTATCAACGTGCGGAGTATAGATCGCCTTGTGCTTGCCGCGCAGACGCGATGCAATCTGAGCGGCCAAACGCCCCAGCACTTGATCAGCTGCGTCGACCAGGAGCCAGTCATGCTGGACTTCATGGGCTTTAGCGGAAAATGTTTTCATAGCCACAATTCCTAAAAATTCAATAGTAAACCTCGAAGGGCGCGCATTCTATTTCAGCCACAACCGTCATGTCAATCGCTATTTGACTCGCGCCGCCTTCGCCGACCAAACACAGCTTCCCAGGGCAAAAACGGCGGGACTAGCAGCAGCGGCGTACCCCCTCCCACTTTTCCCGCTCGCTACGCCGGAAATATTCGCGGCGCGACAAGGGGGTGGCGCCCGCATGTTTTGACATCTGATGCGCAAGATACCGTTCATAGGCATCGTCCCCGGAAAGCTGCCTTACCGCCTCCCAGCAGCGCCGCAGCCAGCCCTTCAGTCTCGCTGCCATGCTTCCACCAGCCTGGTAGCTTGATGCGGCACCTCTGAAAGGGGCGGCACGGGCTTATTGCGCAGATGCCGGATACACACGCGCAGCATGTCCAGCACAATAATCCATAGCATCGCGGCAAAGAACAGAGCCAACCCCGCATCCAGTCTCAGATTTAATATCAGGGTCGGCGCAATCGCGGCGCTTTCAGGCGCCAATGTGCCGGCTGCGAGTTTCGCACTGAGGCTGTTGGCGCCCGCCAAAAATCCCACACGTGCATTGTCACTTGCCAGCTTTTCCCACACTGCGCTGCTGGTAACAATCACCAGCCAGACCAGTGGCAAGCCTGTGATCCATGCATAACGCAACTTTCCTGACTTAACCAGGATGCCAGTGGCAACGCACAGCGCGATCGCTGCGAGTATCTGGTTGGATATCCCGAACAGAGGCCACAGGATATTGATCCCGCCGTTCGGATCGATCACACCTATATAAAGGAAATACCCCCACGCCGCCACCACGAGGCCGCTCGACAACAGCACCGATGGATACCACGAAGTCTCTGCCATCCTAGGCCAGATATTACCCAGCATATCCTGCAGCATGAAGCGCCCCACGCGGGTGCCCGCATCCAGCGTGGTCAGGATGAAGATGGCCTCGAACATGATTGCGAAGTGGTACCACATCGACAACATGCCCTGACCGAATGCACTCCCGAAGATGCTGGCCATCCCGACCGCCAGCGAAGGGGCGCCTCCAGTACGCGCAAACAGCGTGGCCTCACCCATCTGCTGCGCCAGCAGGTTCATCTGCTCCACCGTGACCGGGAACCCCCATGACGATATTGTCGCCACCGCGGCAGCGGCCTCCTTGCCGACCACACCTGCCGGAGAATTGATCGCAAAGAATATTCCCGGCTCAAGCACTGTAGCGGCCACCATTGCCATGATGGCCACGAATGACTCCAGCGCCATTCCGCCGTAACCGATCATGCGTATGTCGCGCTCATTGGCCAGCAGTTTCGGCGTGGTTCCCGATGAGATCAACGCATGGAATCCCGAAACCGCCCCGCATGCAATGACTATAAATACGAAAGGAAACACCGTGCCCGCAAATATCGGCCCCGTGCCATCCACAAACTGCGTCAGCGCCGGCATCTTCACCGTCGGCTGTAGCCACACAATGGCTATCGCCAGCAACACCACGGTCCCCAGCTTCACATAGGTAGACAGGTAATCACGCGGTGCCAGCAGCAGCCACACCGGCAATATGGCGGCAGCAAAGCCATAGGCGATCACCGCCCAAGCAAGCGGCAGGCCGGGATGGTCGAATAATTCGCGCAGCACGGGTTGCTGGTCCACCCACCCGCCACCCGCCACCGCCAGCAGTAACAATACGACACCCAGCAGCGATCCTTCAAGGACGCGTCCCGGCCTGATCCTGAACATATACAGACCCACCAACATCGCGACCAGAATGGTGGCAGCGACCGTAGAGGTTGCCCACGGACTGTGTTTCATCGCGTTGACCACGACCAGCCCCAGCACCGCAATCAGGATGACCATGATCAGCATGGTTGCAACCATCGCGGCCACCCCACCCACCGCACCCAACTCATCCCGTGCCATCTGCCCCAGACTGCGACCGTTGCGGCGTGTCGAAAAGAACAGGGTCACCATGTCCTGCACACAACCTCCCAGCACCGCACCTATCAATATCCATAGCGTGCCCGGCAGGTAGCCGAATTGTGCGGCCAGCGTCGGTCCGACCA
>DASWTZ010000120.1:0-35898 GCA_036401875.1 Gallionella sp. | reverse complement strand
AAATGGGTGCAGAAGAATTTTTAAGGATGTTGGGTGCAGCCAAGCACGCTCGGATTGATTTGAAATTTAGACAAGGAGAACGAAAATGTTTGAAATTATGGAAGCGCAAACACAGGATGCGGTGATTAAGGTGATAGGCGTGGGTGGATGCGGCGGCAACGCCGTGGATCACATGATCGAGCAGGGTGTGCAGGGGGTAGAGTTCATCGTCATCAATACCGATGCGCAGGCGCTCAAGCGCAGCAAGGCGCGCACCCAGTTACAGATCGGGGTCAATATCACCAAGGGGCTGGGGGCGGGCGCAAAACCATCGATCGGGCAAGCGGCGGCCGAGGAGGACAGGGAGCGCATCAAGGAAATACTGACCGGCGCGCATATGGTGTTCATCACGGCGGGCATGGGCGGAGGCACGGGAACGGGAGCGGCACCGATCGTCGCCCAGATCGCCAAGGAATTAGACATCCTGACGGTTGCGGTGGTGACAAAACCATTCGCATATGAGGGGAATAGGATGCGGTTCGCCAAGGCAGGAATCGAGGAGCTTACCGAGTCGGTCGACTCTCTGATCATCGTTCCGAACTCGAAGCTGATGGAGGTGCTGGGCAACGATGTGACCGTGCCGGAAGCCTTTAAGGCGGCAAATGGCGTGCTGCAGGGCGCGGTGGCGGGAATTGCCGAGGTGATCAATGTACCGGGGCTGATAAACGTGGACTTTGCCGATGTGCGCACGGTGATGTCGGAAAATGGCATGGCGATGATGGGTTCGGCAATTGCCGCCGGGGAGAACCGGGCCAAATTGGCCGCTGAGAGTGCCATCGCGAGCCCTCTGCTTGAGGATGTCGATATGTCGGGTGCACGCGGGGTGCTGGTAAACATCACATCGAGCAGCAGCCTGAAATTGAAAGAGATAGACGATGTGATGGAATGCGTACAGTTCGCCGCCGAAGAGGCGACAGTGATTGTCGGCTCGGTTTTTGATGAGAATATGGGTGATGAGATGCGGGTCACTGTTGTCGCAACGGGGTTGGGTATGCCCGTGGCACGCAAGCAGGCCAAGCCCGAGATCGTCTACCAGAACCAGGATTACCAGAGAACGGGAACGGACAACGCGCCGGTCGCGGGAGTGAACTACGGAGAGCTGGATACCCCGACCATCATGAGAAGCGGGCGCAGGGCGGCAGTGGATGCACTGGAGAAATCGGGCGTGGACACCTATGACATTCCGTCATTTTTGCGCAAACAGGCAGATTAATGAAGAAGCTGCCGGTTTGGACGGAGGAACGAAAAGATCAGGTGGCGTGATTGTGCTACAATAACACTTTGATTTAAATGCATAAGGTATAAATGGTTAAGCAGCGCACCCTGAAAAACTCGGTCAGCGTGACCGGTGTTGGCTTGCACAGCGGCGAAAAGGTTACGCTCGGGTTGCGTCCTGCGCCTGTGAATACCGGGATCGTATTCCGGCGTGTCGACGCAAAACCGGTGGAGGAGATACGTGCGCGCCCCGAGATGGTGAATGACACGCGGCTCTCCACCTGTATGGAGCAGAATGGTGTGCGTGTGGCAACGGTGGAGCATCTGATGTCGGCCCTGGCTGGGCTGGGCGTGGACAACGTCTATGTCGATCTGGACAGCCCCGAGGTCCCGATTATGGATGGCAGTGCGGGCACGTTCATTTTCCTGCTGCAAACCGCAGGGATAGTCGAGCAGTCTGCGGCGAAGAAGTTCATCCGCGTGAAAAAAACCGTTGAGGTGAAGCAGGATGACAAATGGGTGCGTTTCGAGCCGTACCACGGCTACAAGCTGACCTTTACGATCAATTTCCCCCATCCGGTATTCGCCAGTGCGAAACAGCACGTCACCGTGGATCTGGGGGAGGAGTCCTATGTGCGTGACATCAGCCGTGCGCGCACCTTCGGATTCGTGCAGGATGTGGAATACATGCGCGCGCAGGGATTGGCGCTGGGCGGGAGCCTGGATAACGCCATCGTGATGGACGATTACCGTGTGCTGAATGCGGATGGATTGCGCTTCGAGGATGAGTTCGTCAAGCACAAGGTACTCGACGCGATCGGCGACCTTTACATGCTGGGACATCCGTTGATCGGGGCGTTTTCGGGGTTCAAGTCCGGACATGCACTGAATAATGCATTGGTGCGGGCACTCATGGCGGATGAACATGCGTGGGAGTACGTCACCTTTGATAGCCTGGAACAGGCGCCCGCCTTCCTCAGGCTGCAATTGCACACCGCTTGATCGAGGTGGATCGGTGCTGATATTGCGGTTGGCGCTACTGCTGGTGGCACTGCTACTGGTCCTGAGCGGCGGACTGTACATCCTCACGCGCGACCGGCGTTACAGCAAATTTGCCTTGCAGCTTGTGCGTTTTTCCGGCTTGTTTCTTGCAGTCTTTTTGGTGTTACTGCTGTTGGAGCGCTATGTGCTGACGGGCTGGCGTTTTTTGGGCTAACTTTTGTGGCTCAGTCGTTGCAGGGTTCTTTTCAAGGCCGAATCGTCCAGTTCCATGCTGAACGCCTGAAGCGCCCGTTGCGCAGCAGGACTGAGTTTGCGTGGCGTGCGCTTGGGTTGGGGGAGGTCGAAGGAAACTTGCACCTTGATGCGGATTCCGCTAACCTCGCAGCCCCTGTTCTGAAGAAGAATGGCTAATTCCGGCGCGAGCTGGCGAAGTTTTGCCGCTACCGTGGCATTGGTTGCGGCGATGCTGAGTTGTCCATGTTGCAGCCCGATTACCTGGGCGGAGCGCGCAAGATAACCGGGGGCGACGCTGGCGAAGTGGCTCTGCAGGGATGACAGGATACGTACTTTAGCCTGCAAGGCCAGCAGTTCATCGCAACTGCTGAATATTGTTGTAAGAGGTTTGGACACAGTTTGTCGATTTAAAGAAGGAGGGGAGCGGTGAATATTATTCTAGTTTCCAATCGCTTGGCAAAAACACGCACGCGCAGCATTACGCTGGGCGGCAGGCAGTTGCTGTTATTGATGCCGTTGTTGGCGGGTTTGCTGCTGGTCTCCGCGTTCACCCTGCAGTACGTCTTGATACGCTTTGCTCCGGAGAGCCTGAGTGAGGATATCCGGGCCATCCTGACCAAGATTCAAAATGATGAGCAGCAAAAGCAGCAGCTGTACATGCACAGCAGCCTTGATGCGATGGCGAACCGGATAGGTCAAATGCAGGCTCAGGTACAGCGCCTGGACGCGCTGGGCGCGCGTTTGGCCAAGCTGACCGGAATGAAGGATGAGGATTTCAAGTTTGCCCAGCCGCCGGCGCAGGGTGGCCCCCTGGTTGCCATCCCTCAGCAGGAAATGACCGAGAAAGGCTTGCAGCAGCAACTCGGCAGGTTGACACAGATAATCAATGATCGCAGTGACAAGCTGCTCGCTCTGGAGACCATGCTGTTGCAGAATCAGTTGAGCAGGAAGCTGCTTCCATCGATTCCGCCGGTAAACGAGGGCTGGTATTCCTCCAACTTTGGATGGCGCCTCGATCCGTTTACCGGGTCGAATGCCATGCATGAAGGCGTCGATTACGTCGTCAATGCAGGGACCGCCATCCATGCTTCGGCTGGAGGGGTGGTCGCGTATGCGAGTATGCATCCCCAATATGGTAATATGGTTGAAATTGACCATGGCAATGACATCATCACGCGTTACGCCCACGCATCCCTGCTGCTGGTGAAAGTCGGGCAGGTGGTGCGGCGAGGGGAAAAAATTGCCGAAGTGGGTAGCACCGGACGCTCTACCGGTAACCATTTGCACTTTGAGGTGCGCTACAAGGGCGTTGCTCAAAACCCGGTACGTTTCCTAGAAAAATCCGCCGGTTAAGGATGACGCGGATGGGTGAGGGTGAGGTGATGGATTGCCTCACCCTTTGTTTTTTGTAGACAAGAAAATTGAATATTTATGATTTCCAGTGTGCTGAAAAATATCTTCGGTAGCCGCAACGACCGCTTGCTCAAGCAGTATCGTTCTACCGTAATGTCCATCAATAAGCTGGAAGCCGATGTCGCTAAATTAAGCGACGCAGAGCTGCGCCAGCGGACGGAAGCTTTCAGGCAGCGTTCGGCGCAGGGGGAATCCCTTGATGCATTGCTGCCGGAAGCATTTGCTGTGGTGCGCGAGGCCAGTTCGCGCATATTGGGCATGCGTCATTATGATGAACAGCTGATAGGCGGGATGGTGCTGCACTACGGAAAGATCGCCGAGATGCGAACGGGGGAAGGTAAAACCCTGATGGCAACCCTGCCGGCATACCTGAATGCAATATCAGGGCGGGGTGTTCATGTTGTGACGGTGAACGAATACCTGGCCGGCAGGGATGCCGAATGGATGGGCAGGCTGTATCGTTTCCTCGGCCTTTCGGTTGGCGTGATTTATTCGCAGATGAATCCGGCCGACAAGCAGGCCGCCTACGCGGCCGACGTGACGTATGGAACCAATAACGAATTCGGTTTCGATTACCTGCGTGACAACATGGCGACGCAGGTCGGCGAACGGTTTCAGAGGCCCCTGACTTACGCCATTGTTGACGAGGTTGATTCGATCTTGATCGATGAGGCGCGCACCCCGCTGATCATATCGGGGCATGCCGAGGATAACATCGAGATTTATGCAGTCATCAACAGGCTGGTGCCTCAGCTGGTACGCCAGGCGAAAGAAGATGGTCCGGGCGACTTCAGTGTGGATGAAAAAAACAACCAGATATTGCTGACCGAGTCAGGGCATGAGCACGCCGAGCGTATCCTGATGCAAGCCGGCCTGCTGCCGGAGGGCGGCAGCCTGTATGACACTGCCAATATCACATTGATCCATCATGTGTATGCAGCGCTCCGCGCGCATCACCTGTTCCATCGCGACCAGCATTATGTCGTGCAGAACGGCGAAGTGGTGATAGTGGATGAATTTACAGGGCGTTTGATGTCGGGCCGCCGCTGGTCTGACGGCTTGCATCAGGCGGTAGAAGCAAAAGAGGGTGTGACGATACAGAAAGAGAATCAGACGCTGGCATCAATCACTTTCCAGAACTATTTCCGGATGTATGACAAACTCGCTGGCATGACCGGAACGGCGGACACCGAAGCGTATGAATTCCAGCAGATCTACGGTCTGGAAACGGTGATTATCCCGCCGCACCGCCCGACGATCCGCAAGGATCTGATGGACAAGGTATATCTCACCGCCAAAGAGAAATACCTCGCCGTGGTCAACGATCTCCAGGATTGCTATGAGCGCGGCCAGCCTGTTCTGGTCGGAACGACGTCGATTGAGAACTCGGAGTTGCTGTCTGGTTACCTGGCGCGCGAGAAGCTTCCGCATCAGGTTTTGAACGCAAAGCAGCACGCACGCGAGGCGGAAATCATCGCGCAGGCAGGCAGGCCGAAGATGATTACAATAGCCACCAATATGGCAGGACGCGGTACCGACATTGTTCTCGGTGGCAACATCGAGAAACAAATAGAATCGATACGTGCGGACGGCAGTCTGGATGAGGCTTCCATGCAGGAGCGTATTGCGGATTTGCAGAATGAATGGCGGCAGCTGCACGAACAGGTGTTGAAGAGCGGTGGTTTGCATATCATCGGCACCGAGCGCCATGAGTCGCGCCGCGTAGACAACCAGTTGCGTGGACGTTCCGGGCGTCAGGGTGATCCGGGATCAAGCCGTTTCTACCTGTCACTGGAGGATCCTCTGCTGCGCATTTTCGCATCTGACCGCGTTGCCGCGATCATGAACAGATTCAAGATGCCAGAAGGAGAGGCGATAGAGCATAGTTGGGTCACGCGCGCGATCGAGAACGCGCAACGCAAGGTCGAAGCGCGCAACTTCGATATGCGCAAGCAGATACTCGAATATGACGACGTTGCAAACGAGCAGCGCAAGGTGATTTATCAGCAGCGCAGCGAGCTGCTGGAAAGCTCGGATATTTCCGAAACGATCGAGGCGATGCGCGAGAACGTACTGGAGGGAATCTTCAGCCAGCATATAGCGCCGCACAGCATGGAAGAGCAGTGGGACGTGGCCGGTCTGGAAAAGGTGCTGGCGTCAGAGTTCCGTCTGGAGCTGCCCTTGTCACGGATGCTGGAGGAAGATCGCAAGTTGAATGAGGAAGGGTTGCTGCTGCGCATCATCGAACAGGCACATCAGGAATACAGGACGAAAGTCGAACTGGTGGGAACGGAAGTAGTGCGTCATTACGAGCGCGCGATCATGCTGCAAAGTCTCGATACGCATTGGCGCGAGCATCTGTCGGCGCTCGATCATCTTCGTCAGGGAATTCATCTGCGAGGTTATGCGCAGAAGAACCCGAAGCAGGAGTACAAGCGTGAAGCATTCGAACTGTTCTCCGTGATGCTGGATGCGATCAAGCGGGAAGTGACGCAAGTGTTGATGACCGTTCAGGTCAGAAGCGAGGCAGATGTGGAGGTGGTCGAAGCACCGCCCGCGCTGGAAAATGTGCAGTATCATCACTCCAATTACGATGAAGCATTGGCTGAACGCCCTGTCGAAGGGGGGGCTAGAGAAGAGAACAAGCCCTTTGTGCGCGACGCACGAAAGGTGGGGAGAAATGACCCTTGTCCCTGTGGATCGGGAAAGAAGTACAAGCAGTGCCATGGCCAATTGAATTAATACGCAAAGGAGAGGGAGATGTCGTTAGTAATCGATACACTTAAGATTTCAACCGTTACCGAAGAACTAAATAGTGCTGAAATTGAAATACTGGCCGAACTGTTTGAGGTGCAGGAATTCAAGGACGGCGAGGCGATCGTGCAACCCGGGAACGATCAGCAGGATAACTTGTATGTGCTGGCAAATGGGGAGATTTCCGTAAAGATTCAGGATGGTGGGGAAGAATCTGTCATACATGTGCTCAAGCCTGGCGAGCTGGCCGGCATGATTACTTTCGCCGGAGGAGCCGCGTCGGATGTAAGCGCTACCCTGCATGCTATCGGGAATACCAAGGTGCTGAGCCTGCCCAGGGCCAAGTTCGAGAAGCTGATCAATACGCATCCGATGGTCGTCTACAAGTTCATGCGCGGCGTTATCAGGAATGTTCACGGGATCGTCCGGCGCGTCAATACCCAGTCGGCTGAGTTGAGCAACTATATCTATCGAGCACACGGACGTTACTAGAGTCACCTATCGTGCCGAATCACCGACAGGAATGAGGAAATTATGCCAGTCAATCTGACTGCGCCCGATGCGGCGCAACTGTTGCCCGTAGCGGGTGTAACACTGGGCATCGCAGAAGCCGGTATCAAGCGACCCGGCCGCAAGGATCTGTTGGTCATCCAATTGAGCGAGGGATCGAGAGTTGCCGGGGTGTTTACCAGGAATCGCTTCTGTGCGGCGCCGGTGATCGTCGCGCGCGAGCACCTGTCTCAAGCCGCACAAATCCGCGCTATGGTAATCAACACGGGAAATGCAAATGCCGGGACCGGAGAACAGGGGATGCGGGATGCCTACGCCACCTGTGCGGCGCTGGCGGGCCTGCTGAACTGCAAGGCAAACCAGATTCTTCCATTCTCAACCGGCGTTATCATGGAGTCGCTGCCGGTGGACAAGATCGCCGCAGGGTTGCCGGGTGCGGTTGCCAACATGAGCGCCAACAACTGGTTTGATGCCGCGCACGCGATCATGACCACGGACATAGTTGCCAAGGCGGTCTCGAAACAGATCACGATAGATGGGGAAACTGTCACCATTACCGGCATAGCCAAAGGTTCGGGCATGATCCACCCGAATATGGCGACCATGCTGGGCTATATCGCAACCGATGCTGCGATAGCCCAGCCGTTGCTGCAGGCTATGGTGAGCGAGGCGGCCAACCGGTCATTCAACTGCATCACGGTCGATGGCGACACCTCGACCAATGATGCGTTGATGCTAATCGCCACAGGAAAGGCTGCATTGCCGGAAGTGAAAGTGTCCGGTAGTCATTCGGCGAAAGCCCTGCAGGCCGCCATTACGGAAGTCGCAACCTTCCTTGCGCAGGCCATCGTGCGGGACGGTGAAGGCGCGACCAAATTCATAACAGTGCGGGTTGAAGGGGGGCGTAGCGAGGAGGAGTGCAAGCAGATCGGCTATGCCATTGCCCGCTCGCCGCTCATCAAGACAGCCTTCTTCGCTTCGGACCCCAACTTGGGTCGTATCCTTGCGGCTATCGGCTACGCGGGGGTTGCCGACCTTGATGTGTCTGCACTCCAGCTGTACCTCGATGATGTACTGGTTGCCGAAAATGGCGGGCGCGCTTCCAGCTATCGCGAGGAGCAGGGCCAGCGCGTCATGCAGCAGAGCGATATCACGGTGCGAGTGGTGCTAAACCGTGGTACCGCTGATGCCGCACTCTGGACCTGCGACTTCTCTTATGACTATGTGAAGATCAACGCAAGCTACCGCAGCTAGCGCGTGTTCGGGCTCTAACTGAGAGCCCGGATCGCGCTGGCGATTCCGGAATGCGCACTTGAACGATTCCACAGAAAAAACGCACCTTGTCGAGGTGGCGGCAGCAGTCGTGCAGCACCCCGACGGTACATTCCTGCTGGCGCAGCGGCCGCTCGGTAAAGTCTGGGCAGGCTACTGGGAATTCCCTGGCGGAAAAATTGAAGCCGGCGAGACACCTTGCCATGCATTGCTGCGTGAACTTCGGGAAGAGCTTGGAATCGAGGTTCGGACAGCCTACCCCTGGGTGACGCGGGAATTCGTCTACCCGCATGCGAAGGTGAGGCTGAATTTCTTTCGTGTGACGGAGTGGCAGGGCGAGCCGCATCCGCATGAAGGCCAGAAATTCTCATGGCAGAAAGCCTCCCGTGTTTCGGTAACGCCCATGTTGCCGACGAATGCACCCATATTGCGTGCGCTGGAACTGCCGGAGGTGTACGCGATCAGCAACGCACAGGAACTCGGCGATCAAGAATTCGTGCGACGGCTGGAAATTGCGCTACGAAACGGGTTGAGGCTGGTGCAACTACGCGAAAAAGGCTATTCGCGCACCGCCATGCGCGAGCTGGCGCTGCGGATGCAACCACTCATGCGCCAGCACGGCGCGCGCCTTATTGTGAATGCCGACATCGAGCTGGCAAGGGAGGTCGGTGCGGATGGCGTGCAATTGACAGCTACGCAATTGGCGGAGTTGCGGGAGCGTCCCGATGTCGAATGGTGTGCCGCGTCCTGCCATAACACGGAGGAACTGCATCGCGCCGAGGCATTGGGCTGCGATTTTGCGCTGCTAAGTCCGGTGCTGGCAACGCAATCGCATCCGGGCGCTCCCTGTCTTGGCTGGCGTACCTTCGCAGACATGATTGCGGGATCTTCGATTCCGGTTTATGCGCTGGGCGGCTTGACGCGGGATGATATGACGGTCGCGCGGAGCTATGGGGCGCACGGCGTAGCCCTGCTGCGTCAGGCCTGGTGATCGGCTGTCGGCAGGTCCTGCTCGCGCAGTTCTACCCGGTATTCCTCGTTAGCCCACCTCCCGAGGTCGATCAGCCTGCATCGTTCGCAGCAGAATGGCCTGAAAGGGTTGGCGGTATCCCACGCATGTTCGGTGCCGCATTGCGGGCAGGTTATCAGAAGAGGAGCTTTGTCCATGTTCAAGAGGCAATGCTGCAAAAAGTCAGTTCGAACGGCACATCCTCGGCAAACAGCGTGGTTTTCGATGCGTAGTTGGCGGCGATGAAACGGATATTGATTGCGTACTTGTTGGCACCCACTTCCGGTATGCATGCCAACTCACGGACGAGGCTGACACGCAACATTTGTGCGACACGCCCGCCTTGCATCTGCTGGAAGGTGCCATTCTGCGCGGTGAATTTGTAAACCTTGCCGCTCTCCCGCAACAATTTGAGAATGATCCTTGCGGCGGCGTGCAGCGGCTGGATGGGACTCAGCCACGCATGCAGATTCTCGCGTCTCAGGTTGGCATTCTGTTCCTGCCAGTAGTGGTAGGAAGGCAGATCGAATTCGCAGGTGCCGCCAGGCATGGCAGAACGCTGCTTAATGCCCATCAACCACTCGTTTTCACGCAAATGTTGACCAACCTTCCCGCTCAGGGCGAGCAGCCTGCCGGAAACCTCCTCGATTTCGGCTATTACGCTTTCCAACGCTTCCTGGGATATTGCCGGATTGTTGTGGAGGCTGGAAAGTGCGCGCTTCTTGCGTTCAAGTTCCTGCAGGAGTTCTGACTTCAGGTCGGCTCGGCAGACAACCTCAAGAATTTCGAAGAGGGTGGTCAGGGCAGCATGGTGATCGATGTAGTGATCGCGATCCGTGAAATGTGCCATACGCATGAATAGATCCTCTATACGCAGCAGTGTGCGGATTTTTTCATTTAGAGGATATTCGTAGCTGATCACGCTGGACTTTCCGATGTGCCATTCATTTCAAAACATTCTAGAACGATATATTGATCGTAAAGTATCGTCAATTCCTATTTCCAGATTGTGAGTATTGTTCGTGCAGGACCCTTACCTGTTCGATCAGCTCGCGCATTTCTCCGTCGTTATGTATGACATCGTCGGCCATTTTCAGTCTTTCGTCACGGGGAGTCTGCAGCGCAATGATGGTGCGAACTTCCTGTGAACTCATACCGCTTCTTCTCATGACGCGTGTAACTTGATTATCTTCGTTGCAATCAATCATAAGAACGCGTTCCACCAGCAGGCGAAATTCAGGAGCATCCGGCAGCAGCGGAACTATCAGGATGACGTACGGGCAGGCGTGGTGCTGGTGTAGCTGGAGACGCACCTGTGCAAGGATCAGCGGGTGCAGCAGCAGCTCCAGGCGTCGCTTGGCCTGTGTATCCGAAAAGATCAGGCTGCGCATCCTGGCGCGATCCAGGGCACCTTCTGCAGTAATGTAGTCCGCGCCGAATGCATCGCGTATTGTGCTGATTGCGATACCGTCAGGCTGTGTCAGGCGGTGGGCAATCTCGTCGGTATCAATGATGGCGGCGCCATGCTGCGCAAACAGTCTGGCGACCGTACTTTTGCCGCAGCCTATTCCGCCGGTCAGCCCAACGCACAGGCTCATGGAACGGCCAGCAGCTGCAGGTAGCTTTGCGTCAATGTTTCTCCCCAAAAAAGGGCGATCAAGCCACCTCCAGCAAGGTAAGGGCCGAATGGTATCGGAATGTTGCGGCCATGCTTGAAAGCCACGATCATGATGATTCCGACAACTGCGCCGACCAAAGAGGAAAGCAGGATAATCAAGGGCAGGATTTTCCAGCCTAGCCAGGCACCCAAAGCCGCCAGCAGCTTGAAGTCGCCGTAACCCATGCCTTCCTTGCCGGTAGTGAGTTTGAATAGCCAGTATACGCACCATAATGCGAGATAACCGGCCACTGCACCTATCACCGCATCGGACAGACTGGCAAACACGCCATACAGGTTGAAGAGCAACCCCGACCAGATCAGCGGCATCGTGATGTCATCGGGCAACAGCTGTGTATCGAAATCAATCGCGGCCAGGGCCAGCAAGGCCCAGATAAGCAGCAATGCCCCGAAGGCGGCAGGACCAAACCCGAAGTGCCAGGCTGCAAAGGCACTCAGGATGCCACTGATGGATTCAATGATGGGGTAGCGCCGTGAAATTGCCGCACCGCACCCTCTACACTTCCCACGCAGTATCAGGTAGCTGATGACAGGGATGTTCTCCCATACGCTGATGGCGTGGTTGCAGTGCGGGCATGCCGAAGGGGGCACCATCAGGTTATAGGGAGCGGCTGGAGCTGATTTCTCGCCGCGTAATTCTGCGCATTGATGGTGCCAGCTTGTTTCCAGCATTTTGGGGAGGCGGTGGATTACCACGTTGAGGAAGCTACCGACCATCAGGCCGACAACCAAGCACGCAACGATGAAAGCCGTGGGTACGGTTTGTAAAAGTTCAAGGAGGCTCATTCAGCTAACCGGGAAACATGGGAAAGGAAATTGTCCGATTGCGGGCGGCGTAACCTGAAGCTGCCGGTCCGCGACTCGGGATTGAGAATATTTTAATTGTCGATCAGATGCTGTCGAGAATTTCATTAAATTGATTCACCCATCTTGAAGATAGGCAGATACATCGCGATCACCATGCCGCCGATCAGCGTGCCGAGCACCACCATGATGATCGGTTCCATCAGGCTGGAAAGGGCCGCCACGGCATCATCGACCTCGGCTTCATAGAAGTCGGCCACCTTGCTGAGCATCGCATCGAGCGAGCCGGCTTCCTCGCCGATGGCCACCATTTGCAGCACCATGCTCGGAAACAATTCGGTCTCCTGCATCGAAACGGTCAGGCCGGATCCGCTGCTGATATCCTTCTGGATTTTCTTGGTGGCGTCGTAGTAGACGACGTTGCCGGCGGCACCAGCGACAGACTCAAGCGCCTCGACAAGGTTGACGCCAGCCGCGAACATGGTGGAAAGCGTGCGGGTCCAGCGCGCGATGGCAGCCTTACGCATCAGTTCGCCGAAGATGGGCAACTTCAACATGGTCCGGTCCATGAAATCCTGCAATTTCTTGCTGCGCTTCCAGAAGTAGAGGAATGTGTATACCCCGCCGCCTACACTGCCGAAAATCACGTACCAGTACGTTACGAATATGTCGGAAATGTTCATCAGCATCAGGGTGGGCGCAGGCAGGTCTGCACCGAAGCCGGAGAATAGCTCCTTGAACGCGGGAATCACGAAAATCATGATCACCGCAGTGATGCCGAAAGCCACCACGATGATGGAGATGGGGTAGGTCAGCGCGGACTTGATTTTGCTCTTCAGGTTTTCGGATTTCTCCATGTAGGTCGCCAGACGCTCGAGGAGCGCGTCCAGAATACCGGCGGCTTCACCGGCTCCAATCAGGTTGCAATAGAGCGGATTGAAGTACAGCGGATACTTCTCGAAGGCCTGTTGTAGGCTGCTTCCGGTCTCTACATCGGTCTTGATGTCCATCAGCAGGCGGCCAACAGATGGGTTGCTGTGTCCTTTGCCGACGATATCGAATGCCTGCAGCAACGGTACGCCGGACTTCATCATGACCGCCAGCTGGCGGGTGAAAAGAGTGATGTCCTTGGTTGTGATAGCCGCACCGGTGGTGCGCTGCTTCTTGATCTTGATGACGTTGATTCCCTGGCGGCGCAGATTGGTGGATACGATGGTATCGCTGCTTGCGCGCATGGAACCCTTGACCGGCTTGCCGGTTTTGTCCTTTCCTTCCCAGGCGTAATCAAATTCCTTGGCTTTGGGTTTTTGATTCTTTGGTGCGGCTGCCATAGCGTCGTCCTTAGCTTTCCAGTCAAATCTGGCCGGTCATGATGCCGACCTTTGCGCGGCTTGTAAAGGTGAATGGTGCCGTTCCGATAACGGTTGTGCCACAACCGGAGCAAGGCAGATCAATCGATGCTTTGCAGTTTGTGGCTCTTTGTCAGCGCGGGGAATACGCGTGCCACTTTGACGATGCGATCCTGCGTTTGAATGATCTCGATGGGGTAACCGGCGATTTTCAGGCTGGTGCCTGCCTCCGGGATATCTTCCAGGTGATCCAGTATCAGACCATTCAGCGTTTTTGCGGCGTAGAGCGGAAAATGCAAGCCCAGCTTGCGGTTAAGCTCACGCAAACTGCTGCTGCCCTCCAGAAGCAGGCTGCCGTCCTCGTGCAGCAGATACTTTCCGGTCTGAGCGGGCGATTGCGTGGTGAACTCGCCGACGATCTCCTCCAGGATGTTCTCCAGGGTGACCAGGCCGAGCAGTTCGCCATATTCGTCCACCACCAGCCCCAGCCGGGCATGACGCTCCTGGAATTGCTGCAATTGCTTGAGCAGTGGCGTGTCTGACGGAATGAAATAAGGTTCATGAAGAATTCCGCGCAACTGGGCAATGTCCAGCGTGTGTTCCTGCAGCAGGGACGGTACACGCTTGATATGCAGGATGCCGATGATATTGCTGGGCGTGTCTGAATAGACCGGCAGCAGCGTATGGTGGCAGGTGATAATCTGCTGGCGCAATTCATCGGGTGGGGCGTTGATGTTCAATGCCTCGATCTGGTTGCGTGGGACCATCACGTCATTCACCGAAATGCGCTCCAGATCGACCAGGTTCAGCAGCATCTTCTGGTGTTTGCGCGGCAGGAAGTGCTCGGCATCCAATACCAGCCCGCGCAACTCCTCTATGGTCATCTTCTGCTTGCTCTGGTCGGTTTGTATCCTGATCCCGAGCAGGCCCAGCAGGCCTTTGACGATTGCTGTTGCGATCGAAACGACCGGATGGAACAGTGTGATCAACGGGGCGAGCAAAAAGCTGGAAGGCAGGGCGATCCGTTCCGGATGGCTGGCAGCCAGTATCTTCGGCATGATCTCGCTGAATACCAGCAACACGAAGGTGATCAGCAGGGTACCGGCTAGCAGCGCCAGTTCGCTGGCACCGAACAGGCGCAATATGAGAATGTTGGTGACGGCTGCAGCCGCGACGTTGAGTAGGGTGTTGCCGAACAGGATGGAGCCCAGCAGCTTATCCACCTTGGATAGCAGCAGCCCGGTGAGCTTTGCGCTGCGGTTGCCCTTGCGTATCAGGTGATTCAGACGGTAGCGGTTGATCGCCATCATGCTGGTTTCTGCCGCCGAAAACCACGCGCCGAATACCAGCAGCAACAGCAGGATGAGCAGCAACGCGTCTAGGGAAAGGTCGTCCAAAATCGATAAACCATGCAAGTAGTGCCGGGAATGGTGTGCGACCGGCAGAGGCGTGTCAAGAGACGCGCCGCTTGCCGAACAGCATCAACGCGATGCCTGCGATCACCATAGGCAGGCTGAGCCATTGGCCCATACTGACGCCGAAAGTCATCAGCCCGAAGACGCCGTCATCTGGGTTGCGCGTGAATTCGACCAGGAAACGGAAGCAGCCGTAACCTGCGATGGAGAAACCCAGCACGGCGCCTGCCGGGCGCGGTTTGCGCGCATACCACCAGAGCAGCGCGAACAACAGGATGCCCTCCAGCGCACATTCGTACAGTTGCGACGGGTGGCGCGGCAGGTTGTCAGCATTCGGGAACACCATGCCCCAGGGCAGATCGGTCGGACGTCCCCACAATTCGCCGTTGATGAAATTGCCGATGCGGCCGAATGCCAGTCCGGGCGGCGTCAGGGGGGCGACGAAGTCCATCAGCGCGAGCCATGAGATGTTGCGGCTGCGCGCAAACAATGCCATCGCGACCAGCACGCCTAGGAAGCCGCCGTGGAACGACATGCCTCCTTCCCAGACGGCGATGATCTTCAGCGGGTGCGCAAAGTAATACCCGGGGTTGTAGAACAGCACCTCGCCCAGCCGCCCGCCCAGAATCACGCCGAGGACGCCGTAGAACAGGATGTCATCGAGGAATTTCGCGTCCCAGCCGGGGCGATTCAGCCTGCGCAGCCGTATTCTCCCGAGCCAGATAAAGAAGGCAAAACCGGCCAGGTACATCAGTCCATACCAGTGAATGGAAAACGGGCCGAGTTGCAGGGCGACGGGATCGAATTGCGGATGAACGAGCATGATGGATTCGGGTAAAATCAGAAACCCGATTATACGTGCGCTTGCACTTTCAAGAGAGACAACATGCCGCAATACCGTTCCCGCACCTCTACCCATGGCCGCAACATGGCCGGCGCCCGCTCGTTGTGGCGCGCCACCGGCATGCAAGAGGCCGACTTTGGCAAGCCGATCATCGCCATCGCCAATTCCTTCACCCAGTTCGTGCCCGGCCACGTGCACCTGAAGGACATGGGCCAGCTGGTGGCGCGCGAGATCGAGAAGGCGGGCGGTATTGCCAAGGAATTCAACACCATCGCCATCGACGACGGCATCGCCATGGGCCACGACGGCATGCTGTACTCGCTGCCCTCGCGCGACCTGATCGCCGACTCGGTCGAATACATGTGCAACGCGCATTGCGCTGACGCGCTGGTGTGCATCTCCAACTGCGACAAGATCACGCCCGGCATGCTGATGGCCGCGATGCGCCTGAACATCCCGGTGGTGTTCGTCTCCGGCGGACCGATGGAGGCGGGCAAGGTCAACTGGCACGGCAAGGTGATGGGGCTGGACCTTGTGGATGCGATGGTCGCGGCGGCGGACAGCCATGTGAGCGATGAGGAGGTGGAGGCCATCGAACGTTCTGCCTGTCCGACCTGCGGCTCCTGCTCCGGCATGTTCACCGCCAATTCGATGAACTGTCTGACCGAGGCACTGGGCCTCAGCCTGCCGGGCAACGGCTCGCTGGTGGCGACCCATGCCGCGCGCAAGGAGCTGTTTTTGCGCGCCGGACGCCTTGCCGTCGAGCTGTGCAAGCGCTACTACGAGCAGGATGACGCGTCGGTGCTGCCGCGCAGCATCGCCACTTTCGACGCATTCGAGAACGCGATGACGCTAGACATCGCGATGGGCGGCTCGACCAATACCGTGCTGCACCTGCTGGCAGTGGCGCAGGAGGCGGGCGTCAACTTCACGATGAAGGACATGGACCGGCTGTCGCGCCATGTGCCGACACTGTGCAAGGTAGCGCCATCAAGCGAATACCACATGGAGGACGTGCACAGGGCAGGCGGCATCGCGGCGATCCTCGGCGAGCTGGACCGTGCCGGGCTGCTACACGGCGAGGTCGGCACGGTGCACAGCAAGACATTGCGCGAAGGGCTCAGGCAATGGGACATCATGCAGACCGGTGATGGAAAGGTGCATGAATTCTTCCGCGCCGCGCCCGGCGGTATCAGCACCACCATTGCGTTTTCGCAGGCCGCACATTATCCCGAGCTGGATGTGGATCGCGCCAAGGGGTGCATCCGCGACAAGGCGCATGCCTACTCGCAGGACGGCGGGCTCGCGGTACTGCACGGCAACATCGCGCTCGACGGTTGCATCGTCAAGACCGCAGGCGTGGACGACAGCATCCTGAAATTCACCGGACGCGCGCGCGTGTTCGAGAGCCAGGATGCGGCGGTGCACGGCATCCTGGAAGACCGGATCGTCGCGGGCGACATCGTGGTGATCCGTTATGAAGGGCCGAAGGGCGGCCCCGGCATGCAGGAGATGCTGTATCCGACCTCGTACCTGAAATCCAAGGGGTTGGGCAAGGCCTGCGCGCTGCTGACCGACGGACGTTTCTCCGGCGGCACCTCGGGCCTCTCCATCGGCCACGTCTCGCCGGAAGCGGCCAGCGGCGGTGCGATCGGGCTGGTGCAGGAAGGCGACCGCATCGAGATCGACATACCGAACCGCAGCATCAATCTGGCAATTTCGGATGCCGAACTGGCACAACGCCGCGCGGCGATGGAGGCAAAAGGCAAGCAGGCGTGGAAGCCCGCCGCCGAACGACCGCGCAAGGTGTCGGCGGCATTGCGCGCCTATGCGGCGATGGTGACTTCTGCCGACAAGGGGGCGGTGCGCGACGTCACGCAGATCGAATAAGACCCTGAAAAAATCACACACGCAAATGAAAAGGAAACAAGCATGACCACAGTGCAACAATTGAACACGCAATTCGGCATCAAGGGACAGCTGGCCTTCCGCGAGGACGCCAGCGGACTGATCGTCGCCGATATCAGCAACAGCCAGTCGACCGCCTCGCTGTGCCTGCAGGGCGCGCACCTGATGACCTGGCAGCCGAAAAGCCAGAAGGTGCCGGTCGTGTGGCTGTCGCGCGATGCCAAGCTGGCGGCGGGTAAGTCGATACGCGGCGGCGCACCGGTGTGCTGGCCGTGGTTTGGCGCGCATGCATCCGAGGCGGGTTTCCCCGGTCACGGATTTGCGCGTACCGTGCCCTGGCAGGTGATCGAGTCGGGCAGCGAGCCGGACGGCGCGACACGCCTGACCCTGCGGCTGGTCGAGAGCGAGAAGACACGTGCCCAGTGGCCGCATGACTGCACGGTGGACCTGACGGTAATCGTCGGCGAAGCGCTGCGGATGGAACTGGCCACCGAGAACACCGGGGCCGAAGATTTCGTCATCGGGGAGGCGCTGCATACCTATTTCCAGATCGGCGACATCGGGACAGTGCGCGTCACCGGACTGGAAGGTTGCGACTACTGGGACAAGGTCGGCGGTTCCACACTGCGCAAGCAGGGGGGCGCGATCAACTTCTCGGGAGAGACCGATCGCGTATACATCAACACAGCCGCCGAGTGCGTGATCCAAGATGAGAAGCTGAAGCGCCGCATCCATGTGGCCAAGTCAGGCAGCCTGTCCACCGTGGTGTGGACACCATGGACCGACAAGGCCAACAAGATGGGCGACATGGGGCAGCCGGATGGCTGGCGCGAGATGGTGTGCGTGGAATCGGTGAATGCGATCGAGAACGTCGTGAAGGTCCCGGCGGGAGCAAGACATACGCTGATCGTCGAATACCGTGCGGAGAATGCATAACGGATTTTGCGCCCCGAACAGTACAGTGATCTGAATAATTTCCATTTTCACCAATGACTTGCGGTGCCATGCGCAGGAGCTGTCAACCGGCACTGTGCGTGCAGCGTTAATGGCGCAATACCGGGCGACGTGCCGCATGGAGTAACGCGGACAAGTCGGTTGGCAAAGCCGGTGGAGTTGTTTAGAATCGGTCTCGAAGGAGATACCTTCGCATTGTTTTTGAGTGGTTAAATATAAATCGGAGAACAAAGGAATGAAATCAATTATCGCAGGTATGGCAGTAGCTGGTTTGATGATGGCAGGTAACGCAATGGCAGCAGAAATGCCTGCTCTGGGCAAGAAGCTGAACTGCACCGCTTGCCACAAGGTTGACAAGAAACTGGTTGGCCCGTCTTTCCAGGATGTGGCTAACAAGTACAAAGGTGATGCAACCGCTTTCGACAAGCTGGTCGTTAAGGTATCCAAGGGCGGCTCCGGTGCATGGGGTTCCATGCCTATGCCTGCGAACGACGCAGCTGGCACCAAGCAAGCTGAGATCAAGGAAATGGTTACTTTCATTCTGGGCCTGGCCAAGTAAGCAGAAGCTGACTTGATCCTAGGATCAGAGTAGTACCCGAAAAGCCGGCGCAAGCCGGCTTTTTGTTGCCTGCTCCAAATTGACAAGCTGCGCGTCGCCTCTGCATAATCGACGGGCTTACTTTCAGGGGTTTAAACATGTCATTCCGAATCGCTCGTCTTTTATTGCTTGCCGCTGCATTGGCCCTGGCGGGGTGCGAAAAATCCGTCACTACAGAGCATCAGGAGGTCTCAGGGGAGCTGGTGGTGCGTATCGGTGCGTCTGCACCCTTGACCGGCCCGCAGGCCCATATCGGTAAGGACAATGAGAGCGGTACCCGGATGGCGATAGACGATGCGAATGCCAAGGGCATCATTATTGGCGGTCGCAAGGTGCGTTTCGAGCTGGTCAGCGAGGACGATCAGGCCGACCCCAAGACCGCCACCATCGTCGCGCAGAAGCTGGTAGACAACAAAGTCAGTGGCGTGATCGGCCACTTGAATTCCGGCACGACAATCCCCGCTTCGCGGATATACAACGACAACGGTGTCGCGCAGATTTCGCCATCCGCAACTGCGGTCGCCTACACCGCGCAGGGCTACAGGACCGCGTTTCGCGTGATGGCGAATGACGCGCAACAGGGTCGCGTTTTGGGCGAGTATGCAGCGAAGAATCTGGGTGCGAAGAAGATTGCGGTCATTGACGATCAGACCGGATACGGTCAGGGGCTGGCGGACGAGTTCATCAAATCGGCGCAGTCCAACGGCGCGCGAATCGTTGCGCATGAATACACTAACGACAGGGCATATGACTTCACCGCGGTGCTGACCGCGGTCAAGGGCAAGCAGCCCGACCTGCTGTTTTATGCGGGGATGGACCCGCAGGCCGGTCCGATGGCGAAACAGCTCAAGGCGCTCGGACTGAAGCTGAAATTCATGATGGGCGACGGCGGTTATACCCCGCAATTCATCAAGCTGGCCGGCGATGCCGCCGAGGGGGCTTATGCATCCCTGCCGGGCGTGCCGCTGGACAAAATGCCGGGCGGCAAGGAGTTTGAGGCGCGTTTCGTCGCCAAGTACCAGCCCATCCAGTTGTATGCCCCTTATTGCTACGACGCGGTGAACGTGATGATTGCCGCGATGCAAAAAGCCGATTCGGTCGAGCCGGCCAAATACCTGCCCGCGCTTGCCGGCATCACGCACGACGGCGTGACCGCCAGGATACAGTTCGACGAAAAAGGCGACCTGAAGGGCGGCGCGATCACGATGTATCAGGTGAAGGACGGTAAATGGCAGCCTCTGGAGACGCTGGGCGCGATCGCCCCGGCGGCGCATTGATGCATCTCTGACGCAATGACCGGAACGACACCGCCGCGCGTCGTTTGTCCGACATGGAAATATTCTTTCAACAAATCATCAACGGTCTCGTGCAGGGCAGCGTCTACGCGCTGGTCGCACTTGGCTATACGATGGTGTACGGTATTCTCGGCCTGATCAACTTCGCGCATGGCGAAGTGGTGATGGTGGGCGCGATGCTGGCGCTGTCATCTCTGACTGCGTTGCTGGGCTTGGGCGTGCCACCGCTGCTGGCCTTCCCACTGAGTATGGCTATCGCGATGGCGGGCTGCATGGCACTGGGCTACAGTATCGAGCGCGTCGCTTACAGGCCGTTGCGCCATGCGCCGCGCCTTGCCCCGCTGATCACCGCGATCGGCATTTCCATCGTGCTGCAAAACCTGGCGATGATGATCTGGGGGCGTGAATATCACTCCTTTCCGCAGCTGATCGCCAACGAAACGCACAGCATCGGCGGCGCGATCATCAGCGATATCCAGATTGCGATTTTCGTCGCCGCGCTGTTTATCATGGCCGGCCTGCTGGTGGTCGTGCATCGCACCCGGCTCGGGCGCGCGATGCGCGCCGTGTCGGAGAATCAGCACGCGGCGCAACTGATGGGCGTGGACATCAACCGGGTGATCTCAGTCACGTTTATGCTCGGCTCTGGACTCGCCGCCGTGGCTGGGCTGATGGTCAGCGCCAACTACGGTCTGGCCCATTACTACATGGGCTTCCTGCTCGGCCTGAAGGCCTTCACCGCTGCGGTGCTGGGCGGCATCGGCAACCTGCGCGGCGCGATGCTCGGCGGCCTGCTGCTCGGGTTGATCGAAAGCTTGGGCGCCGGTTACATCGGCGACCTGACTGGTGGGTTCATGGGCAGCAACTACCAGGACGTGTTCGCGTTTTTCGTGCTGATTGCCGTGCTCGTCTTCAGGCCGTCTGGATTATTGGGAGAGCGCATTGCCGAACGCGCCTAAGCACCTGAAATACTGGCTGCTGCTCGCCGCGCTGCTGCTCCTCCCCTTCGTCACCGACGGGCTACTCGGGCGAGGCTGGGTACGCATCGTCGATTTCGCGATGCTCTATATCATGCTGGCACTCGGCCTGAATATTGTGGTCGGCTTTGCGGGCCTGCTCGACCTGGGCTATATCGCGTTCTTCGCCGTGGGCGCATACTGTTACGCGCTGGCGGGATCGCCGCACCTGGCGATCGCATTCCCGATGCTGTTTCCCGAGGGCGTGCACCTGTCGTTGTGGCTGATCCTGCCGTTCGCGGCCCTGCTGGCGGGCGGTCTCGGCGTGCTGCTAGGTGCGCCGACGCTGCGCCTGCGCGGCGACTACCTGGCGATTGTCACGCTGGGCTTCGGCGAGATCATCCGCATCTTCCTGAATAATCTGAATGCTCCGGTCAACCTGACCAACGGCCCGCAAGGCATCAGCCGCATTGATCCGGTCAGCATTGCGGATATGCAGCTGAGCACCACGCAGCAGATCTTCGGCATCGAGCTGCCCGCGGTACATATGTATTTCTATCTGTTCCTCGCGTTCACCGCGCTGGCGATATTCGCCTCGCAGCGGCTGGAGAAGTCGCGCACCGGTCGCGCCTGGATGGCAATCCGCGAGGACGAGATTGCCGCATCGGCGATGGGCATCAATACGCGCAACCTCAAGCTGCTGGCCTTTGCGATGGGAGCGATGTTCGGTGGCGCATCCGGTGCACTGTTCGCCGGTTTCCAGGGATTCGTCAGCCCGGAAAGTTTCAGCCTGATGGAATCCATCATGGTGTTGTGCATGGTGGTGCTGGGAGGCATGGGCAACATCGCAGGCGTGATCCTCGGCGGCGTGCTGCTAGCGATATTGCCCGAGGTGCTGCGTCACGGTGCCGTGCCACTCCAACAGGCACTGTTCGGAAAGACCATCGTCGATCCCGAGAGCCTGCGCATGCTGTTGTTTGGCGCCGCGCTGATCGCGATGATGCTGTACCGTCCGGCGGGACTGTTGCCGTCGCGCGTGCGTCGCCGCGAACTGGACACCGACGAAGTCGCGGAGAAGGCATGACTGAATCGGCAACCTTGTTGAGTCTCTCCTCCATCGGAAAACAGTTCGGCGGATTGAGCGCCCTGTCCGGCGTCTCGCTGCATATCCGGCGAGGCGAGATCTACGGTCTGATCGGCCCGAACGGCGCGGGAAAAACCACGCTGTTCAACGTCATCACCGGGTTGTACCAGCCTAGTGCAGGCGAATTTCACTTTGACGGCAGGCGATACCAGGCCTGCAAGCCCCATGTACTGGCTCAGGCGGGTATTGCCCGCACCTTTCAGAACATCCGCTTGTTCGCCAACCTAACCGCGCTCGAAAACGTGATGATAGGCCGCCATGTGCGCACCCGCACCGGTGTGATCGGCACGCTGCTGCGCACCCGTTCAATGCGGCACGAAGAGCGTGCCATCGCCGAGCGCGCGCGGGAACTGCTGCGCTATGTCGGCATAGAGAAACCCGCGCAGACGCTCGCCAAGCATCTATCCTATGGCGAACAGCGCAGGCTGGAGATCGCCCGCGCGCTTGCGACCGATCCGAAGCTGCTGGCGCTCGACGAACCCGCCGCCGGCATGAACGCCACCGAGACTGAAAGCCTGAAAACACTGCTGCAAAAGATACGCGACAGTGGCATCACCGTGCTGCTGATTGAACACGACGTAAAGCTGATCATGGGGCTATGCGACCGCGTCGCGGTGCTCGATTACGGCAAAAAGATCGCCGAGGGCGTGCCCGCGGATGTGCGCAAAAATCCAGAAGTGATCGCAGCCTATCTTGGAGGCGGAAATGTCTAGCCCGTTGCTCGACGTCCGCGATCTGCAGGTCGCCTACGGCGGTATCAGGGCCGTCAAGGGTATCACGCTGCATGTCGCGCCCGGCGAACTGGTTGCGCTGATCGGCAGCAACGGCGCGGGCAAGACCACTACGCTGAAGACCCTGGCAGGGCTGCATCCATCTGCAGGCGGACAGGTCCATTACGATGGCCGGAACCTGCACAGCATCGTCGCACATCGGCGGGTGGCGATGGGCATGGCGCTGGTGCCGGAAGGGCGGGGCATATTCGCGCGCCTCACCGTTGCCGAGAACCTGCAAATGGGCGCCTATAGCCGCAGTGACAGGCACGGGATAGAGGCCGACCTCGCGCGCATGTACGAATTGTTTCCACGCCTTGCCGAACGCAACCGCCAGCTTGCCGGGACGCTTTCTGGAGGCGAGCAACAGATGGTTGCGATGGCGCGCGCGCTGATGAGCCGCCCGCGTCTGTTGATGCTCGACGAGCCCAGCATGGGACTCGCGCCGCTGATGGTGCAGAAAATATTCGAGACAATACGTGACATCGCTGCGCAGGGCATGAGCATCCTGCTGGTCGAGCAGAACGCGAGACTCGCGCTGCAAGCCGCACAGCGCGGCTACGTGATGGAAGGCGGTGAGATCACACTGTCCGGCGCGGCTGGCGAACTGCTGGGCAGCGACGCGGTGCAGCGCGCCTATCTCGGCGGTTAGGCATCGCTTACCGGCGCGTTCCGCTACACAAGCGCGACAAAGCCCCCGCTTCCATTACAATGACGGTGAACCGCAAGGCCTGTGACAACTACCGGACTGCAAGCAACCATGAGCACCGACACCTCAAACGAATACCTGATGATCACCGCCTCTGGCGCAGACCAGCTCGGGCTGGTTGACCAGCTCTCCGGCAGGATCACCGCGAGCGGGTGCAGCATCGAGCGGAGCCGCATGTCAGTGCTGGGCGGACAGTTCGCGCTGATCATGCTGGCCGCCGGGCCGTGGAATGCACTGACCAAACTCGAGATGCAGCTGGATGCGCTGGGCGGCAAGCTTGGGCTGACGATCGTCCACAGGCGCACCCGCAAGAATGAAACCGCGCAGGCGGTGCCCTACAGCGTCGAAGTGGTGGCGATGGACCGCCCAGGCATCGTCGAGAGCTTGTCGGCATTCTTCGCCCGCAACGGCATCAACATCGAGGAACTGCAGACCGACAGTTACCCGGCGCGTCACACCGGCACACCGATGTTCTCCGTGACGATGACCGTGGGCATCCCGGCCAGGGTGCACATCTCGACCCTGCGCGGCGACTTCCTCGATTATTGCGACGAGCTTAACCTGGATGCGCTGTTCGAGCCGGTGAGGGTGTGAGGGCTGAAACCGTTGTGACATGCTCGGCATGTTGCGCGGTGGGGAGCTGTCGCCGGTAGCCAATGTTGGGTAAAATCGGCGCGGGTACCCCGGTCACACCTGCAAAGAACGCCGAGAGGAGCAGATGACGCTGCGAAGCGAAACCGCAAATAAAACCCATCGCACTCAGTGGCTGTGGCTGTTTCTCACGCTGGTGCTGCTGGGCGGTGCGATTGCGGTCGATCTCTATTTCAGCCATGCCGGCACCGCGAGCGGCGAGAAAGACCGTTTGACCACCCAGGCTCGGGTTCTCGCCGAGAACATGGAGAATAGACTGCTCAGTTCCAGCCTGGTGCTGGAGGGCGTGCGCGACGAACTGCCGGCATGGCGAAAGTCCTCCTTCCGGGCCGCCGCACCGCACCTCAGGGCGCTGGTCAATGCGATGCCGGGGATCCGTTTTATCGGGGTGGTGAACAAGGAGGGCATCCTGCAGGCGTCGAACCTGACCGAATTCGTCGGCCGCAACTTTGCTCACCGTGACTATTTTCAGGCCGCCAAAAGCCACCCCAGCGCGGATACGCTCTATGTCACCCCGCCGTTCGAAAGTGTCGCCGGCGCCTATGTGCTCAACGTTAGCCGGATGATCACCGGGCCGCGCGGCGAGTTTGCCGGGGTCATCACCGCATCGCTCGATCCGAAATATTTCAACACGCTGATGGCGTCGGTGCTTTACGCGCCCGACATGTGGGATGCGATCGCCCATGGCGATGGCACGCTGTTCCTGATGGTGCCCGGACGGGAAATGCTGCACGGGATGAACTTGGCGCAACCGGGATCATTTTTCTCGCGGCACCGGGACAGCGGTAAGGCGGTCACGGTGTACACCGGCACGGTGTATTCCACCGGGGAAAAGCGGATGATGGCACAGCGCACGGTCCGTCCGGATGCGCTCAGGATGGACCAGCCGCTGGTGGTGGCGGTCAGCCGCGATCTCGACGCGGTCTTCCAGGGCTGGCGGCGTGCCGCGCTGATACAGGCCGGGCTGCTGGCGATGTTCGCGCTGTTTTCGGTGCTGGGACTGTATGCCTACCAGCATCGCCAACGCCGGCTGGAACAGCAGGTGGCCGACGCACGTGTGCTGGCCGAGCGGTTCAGCCTGGCGCTGGACCACATACCGACCTACATCTACATGAAGGACAGGCAGCGCCGCTACGTCTATGCCAACCGGGCGACACTTGACCTGTTCGGCTGCACCGCAGACGAGCTCAGGGGTAGCGACGATACGCGCTTCTTCCCGCCCGAAACAGTCGCGCAGATACATGAGATTGACACGCGGGTGCTCGAACGGGGCGAGGACAGCGCCGAGAAGGTGGTTTCCCCGGGAGAGGGCGACAGGCGCCGCGTTTACTGGGAGATCAAGACGCCGATCTATCAGGGAGACGACAAGACCCGGATCTGGGGATTGTGCGGCATCTCCACCGATATCACCGAGCGCGAGTTGCTGAAGGAGAAGCTGGAACAGCAGGCACAACAGGATTACCTGACCGGGCTCTCCAACCGCCGCCATTTCCTGGAACAGGGCGAGGTGGAACTGTCCCGTACACAGCGCTACGGCTCGACGCTATCGCTGTTCATGATCGATATCGACCACTTCAAGGACATCAACGACAGCCACGGGCACAAGGCGGGCGACATCGTGCTGCAGCGGCTCAGCGAGGTGATGCGGGAGACGCTGCGCACGGTCGATATCATCGGGCGCATCGGCGGCGAGGAGTTCGCGATCCTGCTGCCGGAAACCGACCGGCAGGAGGCGGCCGAGGTCGCGGACCGGCTGCGCGAATGCGTCGCCGCCACCGAGGTGGTGCTGGAAGCAGGTATGCCGCTGCATTTCACTATATCGGTCGGGGTGACCACGCTGACCGAAAAGGATGTCAACCTCGACATCATGCTCAACCAGGCCGACCAGGCGCTGTACCGGGCCAAGGAGGGCGGGCGCAACAGGGTGTGTCTGGCCTAGTCGGCAGTCCGGCTCACGCACCAAGTGCACCCGGCTGGATGCTGTGTCCCGTCATTTTTCCTTCCGGTTTTTTCGGCCTGCCGCCTGGGCCAGCACAGCCTTGCCTTCTCCGGTGAACTTCCACCAGGGGATGGATACGCCGCTTTGCAGAAAGTGTCGCGCAGCCATCAGCGTATAGAGTACGCAGGGATCGTGGCGATGCCCCATGGGGCCGGAAAGCGCGAGGTAAACCTCGAGCGAGTCGCGTGCCGCGAGTTGCTGCGGGTCGAGGATGCCGAGCGAGCGCAGGTCGGCCGCGATGGACCTGCCGATGTTCGGAATATCCTCCAGCCGGCTTGCGTGTCCTTGGTCCTGCTTGCGCATGAAATCCCTCCCGGTCTGTTCAGAACCCGATCTCCAGCGCCCGGCACAGGAAGCGCATGTAGGGCTCGGCCTGCTGAAAGCGTTCGGTCACCTGCGCGCGCAGGCTCTTCGAGGTCACCGTCGCTGCGCTCAGCTGCGCGATGCCGATGAAGTCCTTGCGCTTCAGGTCTTCCGCCAGCGGATGGTCTTTGGCGAAGCCGCGCGGCGCATTGACAAGCGCATCGCCAGCTAGCGTGAAGTGGCTGCGGAACGCCTGGTCATCCCTGGCCGCGAGCCAGGCATCGCCGTTGCGGGCGATGGTGTCGCGTATCCTGAACAGCGCATCCGCATCGGGATGCCACAGGCCGATGGCGATGAAACAATCGCCCGGCTCGACGTGCAGGTAGTAGCCAGGCGCGTGCACGTCCTTGCCGGCTTTGTGGCGGAACTGGATGCCGATGTTGGTCTTGTACGGCCGCTTGTCGCGGCTGAAGCGCGTGTCGCGGTGGATTCGCATCAGCGAGCCGCCGACCTTGCTCGGCAGGGCCGGGAAATGGGGCGAGATCGCGGCCATGTCTTCCGCCATGTCGCCGATCAGCTCCAGCGCGGGCCGGCGCACGGCGTCCTCGTATTCCTGCCGGTGGCTTTCGAACCATGTGCGCTCGTTGTTGTTTTCGAGGGCGGAAAGGAAGGCCAGTGTCTGCCTGGTGAAATACTGATGGGACATGAGTGCTCCAGTGTGAGTCATTATCGTTAGCGCGCAAAACTGCTCACGCCGCCTGCATCTGCTTGATATACGCAACCATCTGGTCGAGCGCAATCCCCCAGCCTTCGTGAAAGCCCAGTCTGGAGTGCTTCGCGCAGGACGCCTCGTCGCCATGCATCGCGGTCGCGATATACAGCGTGCCCGTGCCCTGCGTCGCCAGTTGGATGCTTGCGGTGAAATAGAATGCATCCATCTCCTCGTTCGGAGCCGACACGCCGGGGGCAGGGCGAAAGCCCGGCGTGAGCGCATTCGTCCAGGTAAGCTTCTCGTTTTCGACCACCTCCAGGTAGCAGCCGTGGCCGGGATATTCCCTGCCTTCCGGCGACAGCAACACGGTGCTGAATTCGCCGCCAGGGCGCAGGTCGATCCGGCAATCGATCGTGCGCCATGGCAGCGGGCAGAACCAGGGTTTGAGATGCTCAGGAGTCGTCCAGGTTTTCCAGACCAGTTCCCTCGGCACATCGATGACGCGTTCGAATGACAGATCGAGCTTTGGGTCTAGTGATTGAATATTGAAATTCTTCATGGCGGGTTGCCCTTATGGAAATTGAGGGAACTGATCAAGGTTTTGCTCTCGCATAACTTACGGTCAACATCTCCCACTGATGGCCGTCCGGTTCATTCCAATAGATGTTGCCATACTGCATATCTACCTGCATATCGACAGGGCCTCGAACCGTGCTGCGATACTTGATCCCGGCCGCCTTGATGCGATCCAGAATGGCGTTGAATTCTTCCTGGCTGACGCGAAAGCAGAAGTGATAAACGGGGAAGTCATCAGTCGTCTCTATGAAGTCGAGAGTCAGTCCGTCATTGACATAGACTGGAGAGAATGGCCCTGTTCCGGTCTCTGCCCATGGAACGCCAAGAATATCCGCCAAAAGCTTTGCCGAAGCAATCTTGCTGTGCGATGGCACAATGGTGTGGTCAAGATGAATGGTCACGGTGGGTCTCCTGTTCCTCGCTAGGGCGACGTACTTGGCAAATTTTCCGCGATGACTTTCAGGTTGGACAGGCTGTCTTCGAAGTCCTTGCCGACCATCCTGTCCATGCTGACAAAGACGCCGAACAGTTTGGCTATGAACGGCGAGGGGCCGTACATCGCCCAGGTGACTAGCGTGCCATTGCCCTGGGCTTGCAGGGTCAGGCTGGCCATGTTGTGCGCTTCGAACGGCGCGAAGAAATCTAGCTGGATGACAATTCTAGAGGGTGCAACCGATTCCACGATGGTCATGCGTCCGTGCCCGACTTTCCTGTTGCCTTCCCATTCATAACTTGCACCCTTGCCGCTGGAGCCCTCGCTGAAAGTCTTCCTCATATCCGGGTCCATCCTTTCCCAAGTGGACCACGCCGCCCAGATGCGCAGGTCGTTTATGTAAGCGAATATTTTTTCCGGCGGTGCCTGGATGCGTGCGGAGCGCTCGACGTGGAAGGTGTCCGGTTTCAGTCTGGCAAGAATCAGAATGATAACGATGGCGACGATGATGAGGATGGCGATGAATCTGAGCATGACGATCTCCTTGGATTAAAGAGGGCGATCACTCCTGAATTTCAAATTGCGGATTCCACACGACTTCCCACAGATGCCCGTCGGGGTCCTGGAAATATCCGGTGTAGCCGCCCCAGAACGCGGGCTGCGCGGACTTGACGATTGTCGCCCCGGCCAGTTTTGCCTGGGCCATCACCGCATCGACTTCCTGCCGCGTGGCGACGTTGTGCCCGATCGTCAATTCGGTTGCGGCAGGTTTGGCTTGCGCCAGCCCGGTGTCGTGCGCGATGCTCCTGCGCGGCCAGATCGCGAGTTTAATGCCGGCATTCAGGTCGAAAAACGCGACCGCGCCGTGCTCGAACTCCGTGCCGATGATGCCCTGCGTCGGAAAACCGAGGCCGTCGCGGTAGAACGCCAGCGATCTTTCCAGATCGTCCACACCCAGCGTGAGCACGGTGATACGCGGCTTCATGATGGGTCTGCCCGCGGCGGCTGTTCGTCGGGCGCTGCACCGGGCTCCATGTAGAACGGTTCCCAGACGTGGCCGTCGGGGTCCTCGAAGTCATGGCTGTACATGAAGCCCAGGTCCTGCGGCGGACCGGGGACGGTGCCGCCGGCCGCGAGCGCCTTGCGCACCATCTCGTCCACCTCGGCGCGGCTGGCGCAGGACAGCGCCATCAGAACTTCGATGTCCTTCCTTGCGTCGATGATGGTTTTTGAGGTGAAGGTCTGGAAGAACTGCCGTACCAGCAGCATGACGAAAATATCGTCGGCGACGACCATGCAGGTAGCCTTCTCGTTGGTGAATTGGGGATTGAACGTGAAGCCGAGCCGGGTAAAAAACGCGACCGATCTGTCTAGGTCGCCGACCGGCAGGTTCACAAAGATCTGTCTGGACATGATGGCTCCTTTCGAAACGTGAAAGCGAGATCAGGAAATGCAAGTTAGGCTTGTCGACAGGGACTGTCAAGCAATCATGCGCTGCCGGTAGGGCCGGGTCAGGCTAGTCGCGCCTGGGTCGCGGGGATTTCGCTGTGGCGGATTCGACAGGCTGCTTCGCGCCTATCTCGTCAATACCGACCAATACATACAGCCGGCCATCCGGGCCGTATGCCCGCTTTATGATCCTGCTGCTCCGCAGCGTTTCATCGGTGATAGTCGAGCTGCGGTCGCCGCCGCTATCCTGCCTGCTCAACTTCCGGGCGAGCCGGGTACGCGCATCGGCCGCCGCCATCTGTTCCATGAATGCATCACCGGCGTCGGACTTCGCGGCAGTGCCCACGGCCGTAGCCCGCCAGCCCCTGATCCTTGCGCCGCAGATCCAGGCCGGCGCGCGCACCATGGAATCCGGGAACAGGCACTTCGCGCCAGCCTGCGCGGGCGTGCCGGCGATCGCATCGGGCAGCAGAGCAACAGATAGCATCACCGCAGACAGCAGCGCGCAGAGCAGAGGAAGGAGACCAACCGGCAGCATGGCTACTCCTCCCACCGCGCCGTCAATTTCCGCTCGGGGCGGGGGCCGGTCATGCGCAGCATGAACGGGCAATCCTCGCGGTGTATCGTGATGCCGCGGTCGCGCGTGACGTAGCCGACGATGGCGTCGCCCGGTTCCGGTTTGCAGCATTTGGCGAGCCGGGTCATCAGGTTGTTCACGCCACCGACGGTGATGTCCGCCTTCTGGACGCGCGGGGCGACAGGCTTGTAGGCGGCGGGCTTGACCCCTTCTATTACCCTGGTCGGCTGCTCCTGCTGGACCGCGACGTCTATGCGATGCAGCGTGATCTCGCTGCGGCCGAGCGCGGCAAGCAGGTCGTCCAGGCTGTTGTAGTGCAAGCGCTGTGCGAGCTTCTCCTGGTTGATCGAGGTGACGCCGAGGCGGTGCAGTTCGCGGTCCAGCTGCGTCCTGCCTTGGGCGACGCTCTCGTCGTAGTTCTGGCTCCTGAACCAGGCGCGCACCTTGGCGCGGGCGCTCGCGCTTTGCAGGAAGCCGAGCGAGGGCGCCAGCCAGTCGCGGCTTGGGCCGCCTAGTTTGGTCGTGAGTATTTCGACGCGCTGCCCGTTCTGCAGCCGGTAGCTGAGCGGGACGATGCCGCCGTCCACCTTGGCGCCGCGCGTGCGGTGCCCCAGGCCGGTGTGCAGCGCGTAGGCGAAGTCCACCGGGGTCGCGCCGCTGGGCAGGTCGATGACCTTGCCTTGCGGGGTGAACACATACACGCGGTCCCGCAGCAGCTCGTTCCGGTATTGCTCCTGCATGCTGCCGCTGTCGGCCAGCTCGGTCTTCCACGCGAGGATCTGGCGCAGCCAGGCGATCTTCTCGTCGAAACCGGCATCGGACTTCCTGTTTTCCTTGTAGCGCCAGTGCGCGGCGACGCCGAGCTCCGAATCGTGGTGCATGTCGCGGGTGCGTATCTGCACCTCCAGCGCAAGCTGGCGCGGCCCGGTCACGGCGGTGTGCAGCGAGCGGTAGCCGTTGGGCTTGGGGTTGGCGATGTAGTCGTCGTACTCGCCGGCGATCGGCGGCCACAGCTCGTGCACCACCGAGAGCGCGGCATAGCAGTTCTGCACGTCCTCGACCATGATGCGCACCGCGCGCACGTCGTAGAGGTCGCCGAACCCGATTTGCTTGCGCTTCATCTTGTTGATGATGCTGTAGATGTGCTTGGGGCGGCCGCTCACTTCGCCCGTGATGCCGGCGCGCACCAGCGCCTGTTCGAGCTGCGCGATCACGTCGGCGATGTAGCGTTCGCGGTCGATGCGGCGCTCGTCGAGCAGCTTCGCCACCCGCTTGTAGAGTTCGGGGTCAAGATAGCGCACCGACAGGTCCTCCAGCTCCCACTTGAGCTGCCACACCCCCAGCCGGTTCGCGAGCGGGGCGAAGATGCTGCGCGTCTCCTGCGCGATCAGGGTCTGCATCTCCGGGCTCGCGCCGGGCAGGTTGCGCAGCGTCTGGGTGCGTTCGGCGAGCTTGATGAACACGACGCGGATATCGTCCACCATCGCCAGTAGCATCTTGCGCAGGCTTTCGATGTGCTGCGCGGAATCCTTCCGTTCATCCATGCCGCGCACCTCGCTGAACTGGCGGATCTGCTCCATCCGCGAGATACCCACCACCAGCCGCTGCACATTCGAGCCGAAATCCCCTTCGAGCTTCTCCTGCCAATCATCCAGATAATCCGGCACCGCGTGCAGCAGCGTGGCGGCGACGGTCTCGTGGTCCATGCCCATCCCAACGAGGATGGTGGCCGCGCCGATCGCGTGCTGCAGCAGCGGGGTGCCGGTCAGTTCGACCTGCCCGGCATAGAGTGGCCCGGCCAGTTCGCAGGCATTGCGTATCACCACGATTTCTGCGGGCGCGTAGGCGGCAGTCAGACCGTCCAGCCATGACTGGATGTCCTCGGTTGAAACGGGCGAGTGGATGGTAACCATGGCGCATTATGGCACTGCTGCGCAGGCAGCAATGCCGGAACGAAACTACAGCCCCATCAGCTGCACCACGCGTGCGTTGGACACCGCCAGCTTGTCGTTCAGCGAGCGCAGGAATGCGCGGTCCATGCGGATGCACAGGTCCTTGGAGAACCCCTCCAGGCGTTCCTTGGAGACTTCAAGCGCGACGACCTCGTTCTGGGCGGTGACGGTCGCGCCGCGGATCGGGCTGCCGTTGTACAGGCAGGCGTTCTCGCCGACGCAATCGCCGTCGTTGATGATGTTGATCATGCGCTGCTTCTTGGTCACGATGACGCTGCCCTTGAGCAGGATGAAGAACGAGAAGCCGTGCTCGCCGTCCTTGATCAGCGTCTCGTTGGGGGCAAACCTGCGCCACTGCGAGGCGTGCAGCACCTCCCAGATTTCCACGGTGAGAAAATCCTTGAAGAACTTGCAGCGGCTCATCATCTCGAAGCGGGTCTGCTCCTCGTCCGGGCCGGCATCGCGGATGATCCCGGACGCCGCATACAGGTCGCTGAGGAACTCGCGCCAGTCCTGGTAGCGGTCCACGATGCTCTTCTGCAGCGAGTGGTCGACGATGCGGCACAGCTCCTTGGGCAGGTCGGCGCGGCGCGACTCGATTGGGATGTGCGGTTGGTGGGTGATCTGGTTCATCGCCGAATAGTTGTCGGTCGCGTTGAACGTCTTGTGCCCCGTCAGCAGCCGGTACAGCACCGCGCCCAGCGAGTAGATGTCCGACTGGTGGTTCAGCGCGATCCCGGAGATCTGCTCCGGCGACATGTAGCTCAGGCTGCCGGCGCCTGTGATCTGTGTCTCCTCGGAGTTGAATAGCAGCGCGCAGCCGAAATCGGTCAGTTTGATCTGCCCGTCCGGGGTCATCAGGATGTTGGCCGGCTTCACGTCGCGGTGGATCACGCCGCGCTGGAACGCGTAATTCAGTGCCTCGGCAGCCTGGCGGACGATGTTGAGCACGGTCTCGATCGGCAGCAGCTTGTCCGGTGTCGCATAGCCCTCCAGCGATTCGCCCTCGACATATTCCATGACTATATAGGCGTTGCTGGCATCGCTGCTGTTCGCCTCGATCAGCCCGACGATGTTGGGGTGCTGCAACTTGCCGCACAGCGAAGCCTCGATCGCGAACATCTTGTGCTGCACGCCTATCGAGCACTCGGGCTTGATCTTCTTGATCGCGACCAGCTTCAGCGTGGACTGGTCCACGCCGAGATAGACGTTGCTGGTCGCACCGCTGCCGAGCAGTCGGGTGATGCGGTATTTCCCCGCCACCAGGGTGTCGGCTGGCAGGTTGGAATTCGATGGGGGAGTGGACATGGTCGGGTTCTAGGGGCGCGGAGACGAACAGTTCATGGAAAGTCCAAGCATAGTCACAGGCACGGGGAAATGCAATTGCCGCTGCCCCGTGCGCCCGGATCAGCCCAGCAAGCGCGACTACGCCTCGTTGTAGGCTCGCTCGAGCTCCGCAACGTCGAGCTTCACCATCTTCATCATGGCATCCATCACGGCCTTCACCTTCCTGGGGTCGTTGTCACCGATCAGCTCGGTGAATCGTCTCGGGACAATTTGCCAGGAGAGACCGAAGGGGTCCTTGATCCAGCCGCACGCGGTGGGAGTCGCGCCTGCCTTCACGAGCTTGTCCCAGTATTCATCCACTTCATCCTGATCCGCGCAGTCCACGTAGAGCGAGACCCCCTCGGAGAAGCTGAAGTATGAACCCCCGTTGTAACCCAGGAAGAGTTGACCGCCGACGACGAACTCGGCGGAGTTGATGGGGCCGTCCTTGCCCGTGCGGACGACGTTGCGTACTTCGGAGTCCGGAAACGTCGCGGTGTAGAACTCGATCGCCGCTTCGAGCTGGTCGTTGAACATCAGGAAAGGTGTCACTTTGTTCATGGAGTGTCTCCTTATGTGAAGGCGATGTACTTCTCCGCACAACTTAAAGTGAAGACGCCGGAAGGCGTCCCGTTTGAACGATGGGTTATGAACTTTTATCAAGATTCATTCTGTTGTCCTGAAACAGGGAGTGCATAGTGCCAAAATATTGTTTCTAGAGCCATGGCGGGCGTGGAAAAAACCATCACAGTGGCAGTCGTTGTCGGCAACAGCAAGGAATAAGTTGATTCCATTTGCATTCGATGATCATAAAATTTCTTGATGCCATTTTCATAAAAAGCTCCTCCATGAATTACGACATGAGTTATCCGTAACAATCCATAGATCATTACGTAGGCCACCAGAATGGCTAAACCTACTTGTGTTTTAGGAGCCACCGTTTATGCATAACGTGTTCGAGTTGAGGGGCGGATTGCCCACGGTGTCTGCGAGGAAGTACTGGGGTTCTTGTTTGGGCAATGCGTCCCTCGAACGAGGCGTTAGGCGCAGATTGACGTGCTCCGCAACCTTGGGCTCTTGCTAAGTGATGCCTCCCCATTTTGGCTTCCCATTGCACAATGACTGAAAAAATCAGCCCGGAAAAACTTGTCATATAGTGCGGAAAGTAGTTCACGTTGTCCGCATCAACGACTTCAGTTATGCGGCAACGTGAACTACTTTCCGCTCAATATCATGTTTTTTGCTGCGTGAAAATCCCGCAATTTTCTTGCCACTGGTGCACTCAAAAAATTTCGTGGTCTTATTCTTCACACCCTCGGATCGTGCGCCGTCTATCTGAGCTTAACGTGAAGTAGGGGGCAAATACGCCGTATATTCTGGCGAGCGATGCCATTTATTCTGGAGCAGCATTTTTACCCCCTTGATTTTAAACGGTGGGAGTCATCCTGGCATGTCGCCATTCCCGGTGAAAAGCGGCGGTATACCGCCTTGCGCCGGATCAGCCCAGAACCTTCCACAGCAGCCGGGTTGCCAATGCGATCAGCAGCACGGCGAACAGCTTACGCAGCAGTCCGACCTTCATCCGGTGCGTGGCCCTGGCGCCGAGCGGCGCGGTGACGACGCTGGCCAGCGCGACCCAGAACAGGGCGGGCAGGTAGACGTAGCCCAGGGTGTTTGCGGGCAGATCGGGCACGCCGTATCCGGTGAGGGCGTAACCCGTCGAGCCGCCGACCGCAATCGGGAAGCCGATCGCGGCGGCGGTGCCGATGGCGTGCCGTAACGGCACGTTGCAGCGGACCAGGAAGGGGATGACCACGGTGCCGCCGCCGATGGACACCAGGCTGCTGATCCAGCCGGTGAACGTGCCGGTTAGCGTCATGCCGGGTGCGCCGGGCAGCTGGCGCGTTGGGCGCGGGCGCAGGTCGAGCAGGATCTGCAGGGCGGCCAGATAGACGAACGCGGCGAACACGATGCCCAGGCCGCGGGTGGGGATGGCGGCGGCGAACAGCGCGCCCAGCGCGGTGCCGAGCAGGATGCCCGGCGTGATG
>DASWTZ010000119.1:0-15235 GCA_036401875.1 Gallionella sp. | reverse complement strand
CCCAGAACAGCAGCCCGTTGATCGCGAAGATGAACAGGCCTAGTGTGAGTAGCGTGACGGGCAGCGTCAGCACCAGCAGCAGCGGGCGAATCAGCGTGTTGACCAGCCCGAGGAAAAACGCCGCGATCAACGCCGCAACATAGCCCTCAACATGAATTCCCGGCACGAAATTCGCCACCGCAATCAGCGCAAGGCCGTTGAGTGCCCAGATCAGCAGCAGTTCAAATTGCAGTTTCATTTAGTAGCGGTAGTGGTCGGCCTTGTACGGACCGTTCTTCGGCACGCCGATATAGGCGGCCTGCTGGTCGGTCAACTCGGTCAACTGCGCATTCAGCGTGGTCAGTTGCAGGCGCGCCACCTTCTCGTCCAGATGCTTTGGCAGGGTATAAACGCCAACTGGGTAATCCTGAGTGCGGGTATACAGTTCGATCTGTGCCAGTGTCTGGTTCGCGAACGATGACGACATCACGTAGGACGGATGGCCGGTGGCACAGCCAAGATTCACTAGGCGCCCCTTGGCCAGCAGGATGATGCGTTTTCCATCGGGGAAGATCACGTGATCGACCTGAGGTTTGATCTCTTCCCACTGGTATTTCTCCAGCGACGCTACGTCGATCTCGTTGTCGAAATGGCCGATGTTGCACACGATGGCGTTGTTCTTCATCATCACCATGTGATCGTGCGTGATCACGTGGAAATTGCCGGTGGTGGTGACGAAGATGTCGGCCTTGTCGGCGGCATATTCCATGGTCACAACGCGGTAGCCTTCCATCGCGGCCTGCAGCGCGCAGATCGGGTCGATCTCGGTGACCCACACCTGCGCAGACAGCGCGCGCATCGCCTGTGCCGAGCCCTTGCCCACATCGCCGTAGCCGCAGATGACCGCGATCTTGCCGGCGATCATCACGTCGGTAGCGCGCTTGACGCCATCCACCAGTGACTCGCGGCAGCCGTACAGGTTGTCGAACTTGGACTTGGTGACCGAGTCGTTCACGTTGATCGCCGGGAACTTCAGCTCGCCGCGCTCATGCATCTGGTACAGGCGATGCACGCCGGTGGTGGTCTCCTCGGTCACGCCCTTGATCGCGGCGAGGCGTGTCGAATACCACGTCTTGTCGTGCGCCAGCTTGGCCTTGATCGAGGCGAACAGGCAGGTCTCCTCTTCGGAAGACGGCTTGCTGATCAATGAGGCGTCCTTCTCCGCACGCGCGCCCAGATGCAGCAGCAGCGTTGCGTCGCCGCCGTCGTCGAGGATCATGTTGGACAGGCCACCGTCGGCCCATTCGAAGATGCGGTGGGTATAGTCCCAGTATTCCGCAAGCGTCTCTCCCTTCACCGCGAACACCGGTATGCCGTCGGCCGCAATGGCTGCTGCGGCGTGGTCCTGCGTCGAGAAGATGTTGCACGAGGCCCAGCGCACCTGCGCGCCGAGCGCGGTCAGCGTCTCGATCAGCACGGCGGTCTGGATGGTCATGTGCAGACTGCCTGTGATGCGCGCACCCTTGAGCGGCTGGGACTTGATGAACTCTGCGCGTATCGCCATCAGGCCCGGCATTTCGGTTTCGGCGATGGCGATTTCCTTGCGGCCCCATGAGGCCAGGGACATATCGGCGACTTTGTAATCTGTGAAAGCTGCATTCATGGCGAACTCCATTCATAAGTGGTTAATGAATGGGTGCAGTTGAAACGGTGAGCCACTGACTCCGAGCCTGACGGGGGACTGATGCCAGCCCCGCTGCAGCACCCCTCGGAGGGTGGGTGTATCCACTTCAGCCAACAGCCGGCTACTGAACCGGCCTCGACTGAACAACAACGATTTACTTGCTGGCATCCTCGCGCAATGCGTCAGCGCGGTCGGTCGCCTCCCAGGTGAAGCCGGGCTCCTCGCGTCCGAAGTGCCCGTATGCGGCCGTGTTCTCGTAGATCGGACGCAGCAAGTCGAGCATCTGCACGATCCCTTTGGGGCGCAGGTCGAAGTGACGCATCACCAACTCGGTCAGCTTCTCGTTGGAAATCTTGCCGGTACCGTAGGTATCCACCATCACGCTGGTCGGTTTCGCGACACCGATCGCGTAGGAGACCTGAACCAGGCACCTTGTCGCAAGGCCTGCGGCGACGATGTTCTTCGCGACATAGCGGCCGGCATAGGCCGCCGAACGGTCCACCTTGGAGGGGTCCTTGCCGGAGAACGCGCCGCCGCCGTGCGGGGCTGCTCCGCCGTAGGTGTCGACGATGATCTTGCGCCCGGTCAGGCCACAATCGCCCTGCGGACCGCCGATTACGAAACGGCCGGTCGGGTTGACCAGATAGTTGATCTTGCCCTTGATCAGCTCCTTCGGCAGCATCGGCTTGATGATTTCCTCGATCGCAGCTTCGCGGATCTGCTCCAGCGTCATCTCGGGCGCGTGCTGCGTGGACAGCACCACGGTGTCGATGGAGTGTGGTTTGCTGTCCTGATAACGTATCGTCACCTGCGACTTGGCATCGGGACGCAGCCAGGGCAGACGTCCGTCGTGGCGCAGTTCCGCCTGGCGCTCGACGATGCGATGCGCGAGGTAAATCGGCAGCGGCATCAGCGTCGGCGTCTCATCGCAGGCATAACCGAACATCAACCCTTGGTCGCCCGCACCCTGGTTCAGGAAGTCGTCGGACGCGCGATCCACACCCTGCGCGATATCCGGGCTCTGCTTGTCGTAGGCCACCAGCACCGCGCACCCCTTGTAGTCGATGCCGTAATCCGTATTATCGTAGCCGATGCGCTTGATGGTATTGCGCGCCACATGGATATAGTCCACATTCGCCGTGGTCGTGATCTCACCGGCCAGCACCACCAGTCCGGTATTGGTTAGCGTCTCTGCCGCCACCCGCGCATAGGGGTCTTGCGATAGAATGGCGTCCAGTATCGCATCGGAAATTTGATCCGCCACCTTGTCGGGATGGCCTTCCGAAACGGATTCGGACGTAAACAGATAATCGCTCATGGCTCTATACTCAACCACTGGGAATTCAAAGTCGTTTATTGTATCAAATAGTTTGGCTTGCCGCAGATGACACCCTACCTGTTCAAACTCGTTTTCCGGCTGATTGCCGCGTTGCCGCTGCGCTGGCTGCACAGCCTTGGCGCGCTGCTGGGCCGCCTGGACTATCTGTTTTCCGCCAGCCATGCATCCCGCACCAGGGAAAATCTCATTCAGTCCGGTGTATCCGTCAGTGCGGAGCAATTCTCCGCACTGCTCAGACAATCTATCGATGAGGCAGGCAAAGGCATGATAGAGTTGCCCTGGGTATGGCTGCGCCCTGCCGAAGAGGTACTCGAACATATCGTGGAGTGCCAGGGGTGGGAACTGGTCGAGGCAGCCCATGCGCGAGGCAAGGGGCTGGTGATACTGACGCCGCACATCGGGTGTTTCGAGGTCATCGGGCTCTATGTCGGCGCGCGCATGGCGATGACCTGTCTGTACCGGGTACCCAAGCAGGCATGGATGGACGACGTAATCCGGCGCGGCCGGGAACGGGGAATGATGAAACTCGCACGCGCCGATGTCGGTGGCGTACGGGTGCTACTGAAGGCGCTCAAACGCGGCGAGGTGATCGGCATCCTGCCCGACCAGGTGCCCGGCAATGGCGAAGGGGAATGGCTGCCGTTCTTCGGTCGCCCCGCCTACACAATGACGCTGGTGAGCAGGCTGCTCGAGGCCAGCGATGCCAGCGTGCTGATGTGCTTCGCCGAACGCCTGCCCAAAGGCAGAGGCTACTCGATCAAATTCTCTCCGCTGGAATTGCAGCACGGACTGCCCGTGACACCGCAGATCAACCATGCGGTCGAGATGTCGGTGCGCAGTTGTCCGGCACAGTACCTGTGGAGTTATAACCGCTACAAAGTCCCTGCGGGCGTGGCTCCACCTGAACCACATAACAAAGGAGAATCATGCTAGCCCGCCTTGGAGTCTTCATCCTGTGGCTGATGCATTTTCTGCCGTTCCGGGTGATCGTTGCAATCGGCAACGGGTTTGGCTTTCTGCTGCACCTGCTTGCCAGGCGCCGCCGCCACATCGCGACCGTCAACCTGCGGTTGTGCTTTCCCGCGATGGGTGAGATCGAGCGCGCTCGTCTGGTGCGCGCTCATTTCATGATGTTCGGACGCGGCATCATCGAGCGCACGATCCTGTGGTGGTCCAGCGCGGAACGCATTCGCAGCCTGATCCGGGTCGAGGGTATCGAGCATTTCGACGCGATCAAGGACAAACCTGCCATCCTGCTGACGCCGCATTTCGTCGGCATGGATGCCGGCGGCCAGTGGATCGCGCAGCACACCGACACGGTGTGCATGTATGCCAACCAGAAGAGCCGCTACCTGACTGGCCTGCTCAAGAGCAAACGCGCCCGCTTCCGCAACCAGCGCCTCTACGCCCGGCAGGAGGGGCTGCGCCCGATCATCAAGGGGATGCGCGCCGGCATGCCGTTTATCTACCCGCCTGATCAGGACCAGGGTATCAAGGACGGCGCTTTCATCCCCTTCTTCGGCGTGCCCGCCGCGACGATGGCCTCGGTTCCACGCATCGCACAGATGACCGGCGCAAAGGTCGTCCCCAGCATCACCCGCGTGCTGCCGGGCAGTCAGGGCTATGTGCTGACCTTCTACCCGGCCTGGGAGAATTACCCCAGCGGGGATGACATCGCCGATGCCCGCCGGATGAACGAGTTCATCGAGCAGCGGGTGCTGGAAATGCCCGAACAGTATTTCTGGGTACATAAGCGCTTCAAGACCCGCCCCGAGGGGGAGAAGAGCTTTTACGAATGAAATATCACGACCTGCGCGACTTCATCTTCAAGCTGGAGAAACTCGGCGAGCTCAAACGCGTCACCGCACCGGTCTCCCCCCATCTGGAAATGACCGAGATCTGCGACCGCGTTCTGCGTGCACAGGGGCCTGCCGTGCTGTTCGAGAACGTCACCGGCGCGGGGGATTGCAAGTACACCATGCCAGTGCTCGCCAACCTGTTCGGCACACCGCGCCGCGTCGCACTGGGCATGGGCGAAGAATCGACTGACGCACTTCGTGAAGTCGGCAAGCTGCTCGCCTACCTGAAGGAACCCGAGCCGCCCAAGGGACTGAAGGACGCCTGGGAAAAGTGGCCGGTGCTCAAACAGGTGCTGACAATGTCACCCAAGGTGCTGTCTTCCGCACCGTGCCAGGAGATCGTGTGGGAAGGAGCGGATGTCGATTTGAGCAGGCTGCCGATCCAGCACTGCTGGCCGGGCGATGTCGCACCGCTGATCACCTGGGGGTTGGTGGTCACGCGCGGGCCGAACAAGCCGCGCCAGAACCTCGGCATCTACCGGCAACAGGTATTAGGCCCGAACAAGGTCATCATGCGCTGGCTGGCGCATCGCGGCGGCGCGCTGGATTTTCGCGATCACTGCGAGAAGAATCCAGGGCAGCCATTCCCGGTCGCTGTGGTGCTCGGCGCTGACCCGGCCACGATACTCGGTGCGGTCACACCGGTGCCGGATTCATTGAGCGAGTATCAATTCGCCGGACTGTTGCGTGGCAGCAAGACCGAACTGGTCAAATGTATCGGCTCCGACCTGCAGGTGCCCGCCTCTGCCGAGATCGTGCTCGAAGGCGTGATCCAACCAGGAGAGACCGCGCTGGAAGGACCGTATGGCGACCACACCGGCTACTACAACGAGCAGGACCGTTTCCCGGTGTTCACGATAGAACGCATCACGATGCGCCGCGACCCGATTTATCACTCCACCTACACCGGCAAGCCGCCCGACGAGCCGGCGATGCTGGGCGTGGCGCTCAACGAAGTGTTCGTGCCGCTGTTGCAGAAGCAGTTTCCCGAGATTGCCGACTTCTACCTGCCGCCCGAAGGATGCAGCTATCGCATGGCGGTAGTGAGTATCAAGAAACAGTACGCTGGCCATGCCAAGCGGGTAATGTTCGGCATCTGGTCTTTCCTGCGCCAATTCATGTACACCAAGTTCATTGTGGTGGTGGACGACGACATCGATATCCGCTCGTGGCCCGAAGTGGTCTGGGCGATCACCACGCGCATGGACCCGGTGCGCGACACACTGCTGGTGGAGAACACGCCGATCGACTACCTGGACTTCGCCTCGCCCGTGAGCGGCCTAGGAGGCAAAATGGGTCTGGATGCGACCAACAAATGGCCGGGAGAGACAAGCCGCGAATGGGGGACACCGATCGCGATGGAGGCGGCGGTCAAGGCCAGGGTGGATGCGATGTGGAGCGAGCTGGGACTCTAGGCCAGCCGCGTCGCGCGGAACAGCACGTTGCTGAACGGCGTGCCCTCGCTCATCGGCAGCGTCTCGACTGAAAATCCCAATTCCTGCAGCAGGCCGATCCACTCCGCAGTAGGACGGTAATGCAGCGGATACCACCCCTGCCCGCGCCCCAGGCAACAAAACTTCTCGGCCAGACGCGTCGCCTGGAAACGCCATCCGCCGGCCGCATCGCATTCGCGCATGATCAGCATGCCGCCCGAACCGATCGACTGTGCGACACGCTGCAGGACTGATATCTGTTCGGACGGGCTAAGATAAAACAGCACATCAAGAATGACCGCCACGGTACACGCCGGCAACGCCGCTTCCCGTACGTCACCCTGCACGATGGTCACCCCGCCCTTCAGCGCGCGTGCTGCCACCGCCGCCTTGCGCGGATTCAGCTCGAGGCCGTATATCGCCAGATTCTGCGGGGGGCGCGGCCAGTCAGTGGGCCAGTTCCCTGCCGCGTATCGTTCCTGTGCTGCCATATACATGGCGGGCAATGCGCCCAGCCCGCAACCGATATCCAGCAGCAGCCCGCCATCCGGCACAAGACCGCGCTTTAACATCGCTTCGAACACGGGGTCCATGCGCAGCTTCCAGCGCACAAACTCGTAGTCGGCACGCCACTCGTGTGCATAGGATTGCGTGGCTGCCTTGACCAGATCGCCGAATTGCCTAGTCATGTTTCATTGCCGCCGGCAGCGTAACGGACTTCAGCCCACGGCTGCGCAGGTGCTCAAGCAGCGGCGGCAGTGCCGCCAGCACGACTGTAGATGCGCCATGCGGCTGGTGCGAGCGCCCATCGTGCAGCAACAAAATATCACCGGCGGCCAGGCCGCGCGTCAGCCTGCGCAGAATATTCTCCGGGTCCTGCTCGAAGACATCGAAACTGCGCCGTGTCCAGCTGACGTATTTCAGGCCGAGGTACCCGATCACAGGAGTCAGGAAGGGGGAACGGAACCCCATCGGGGCACGGAAGAATACCGGCGACATGCCGGTGGTCATACGTATCGCATCCTGCGCCTTGCTGATGTCGCGACGCAGACCGCTCCAACCCAGCATCGCAAAAGTGTAGGGATGGTTGTAGCTGTGGTTCTCGATACTATGGCCGCGACTGACGATCTCGCGCGCCAACTCAGGAAATGCCGCCACTTTTTCGGCGATGCAGAAGAAACTCGCCTTGGCGCCGTGCTGGTCGAGCAAGTCTAGCACTCTGGGAGTGATCTCGGGATCCGGGCCATCATCAAAAGTCAGCGCGACCTCGTGGCGCCGGATTGCGGCTTCCGGCAGGTGCGTCATGTTCGGACCGAGTAATCGACCGCGCGGCCAGAAGACAGCGCCGGTCAGGATTACGTGATTGATCAACACCGCGCCCAATGCGACCGGCCAGCCGGATGGATACAGGATCAAGAACACGACGCAGCACACATGAACAACGATGCTCAGCCGCAGCGCCGTTGTCAGTCGCCAGGTTCCCCGATGCGCCCGGGTCATCTTGCCACCCTGTCGCCCATCAGCACCGCCGAAAACAGCAGACTCAGGAAGGCGCCCAGCGCAACGGTCAGGCCGATCGAAGTGAGCACCGGGACGCCGGACAGGGCCAGCATTCCGAAAGCCATGACGGTAGACACGTTGGCGACCAGCAACGAGACCATCGTCAGTCTGGTATCCTCGTCATGTTTTTCCGCATTGCTTTCCCGGTCGAAAAACAGCGCGTAGTTGGTCCCGATCGCGACTGCGAGCAGCATCCCGACCAGGTGGAACAATAGCAGCTGCTGGCCGCCCGCCAGCAGGATCGCAAGGGTGATGACTACTGCAGCGGCCAGCGGCAATAACACGGTTGCCACGCGCCGCACCGAGCGCAGGCTGATGAACAGCAGGATGAATATTGCCAGAACGCCTATGATGGATAACGCGACCGCCTCGCGCACATAAGAATCGTAAAGTGCGTCGCTCTCGGTCTTCATGTCGAGCAGCACCACGCTGCCATCCGCGCGTTCGAAGGTCTTCCTGATGGTATCGGGATCAGTCACACCGCGCAGCGGCAGCATGGCCCGCCAGCCGTCATCATAGCGCGCCAGCAGGCTTTCCGTTTGCAGGCCCGCATTGGTGCCCCGCATGCTTTCCGGCGTCAGCAGCGGCTGGCTGCGCGCCGCCGCAACCTGCTGCAGGAATGGCTCGAACAGGTCATCGCGGAACGGCAGTCCGACCAGCGCCTGCCTCAGGCTGGCGCGCAATTCCGCTTCTTCCGGCAATGCTGCCTGCCGCGCCTGCTGGGTCTTCAGGCTGGGCAGATAGCGCGCTGGCGTGTCATAGCCGGTGAGCAGCGCGTCACCGACCATCTGGTCGAGCTGCGCGCCGAGCGCCTCACTGAGTTCGATGACCGCATCGCGCTCCCTGCTGCTTGCGACGATCAGATAACGTACATCGGGCGCGCCCAGGTCGTCGCGCATGGACTGGTCGAGTTGCTGTTTTTCCACGGACAACGGGAACAGGCTGGCAAGCTGCTCACTCCAGACCGGCCCCCGGTGCAACGCGATGGAAACCAGCGCGGCAACCAGTGCGATTAGCAGCAGCGGACGCAGCCTGGGCGCTTTTGCGATGAGCGCAATTACCCGGCTGCCCAGCATCGTCGGCGCGACCGGCGCAAAACCGGCGAAGACGAGGTTGGGCAGCACCCAGCGGGCAACCATCACCGCAACGATCAGTCCGACCACCGAAAACAGCCCCAGCTGCGCCAGGCCCGGAAAGTCCGCCAACAGCATCGGTGCGAATCCGCAGATCGTGGTCAGCACGCCCAACCGTATCGTCGGCCAGATTTTTTCCAGCGCCTGGCTTGCCGGGCGGCCCGGCGACAGGTGGGTGAAGAAATAGATCGCGTAGTCCACCGCCTCGCCGATCAGCGTGATGCCGAACCCGAGCGTCGCACCGAACACCACACCGTACCCCATACTCACCGCGGCGATACCCGCCAGCGCCCCGCTGACCACCGGGAGCAGCGAGATTGCCAGCACCGCCCAGGAGCGGTACACCAGCAGCATCAGGCCGCTGACCAGCAGCGCGGTGATGATCGAAAAATTGAAGGAGATGCTTTCGATGTTGTCGCGCGCCTCCACCGAGAACACACCCGGGCCGCTCAGGCGCAACTGGAGCTCCGCCACTCCGGCGCTCTGCACGACTTCCGCAAAGCGTTTGTTGATGATGGCGACGGCCTGCTGCTGCGCGTCGATGTCATAGCCTGCCGCCGCTGTTTGCAGGATCAGCAGCGCGCGCGGGTTTTCACGCGACATCCAGACACCCTCTTCTGTGTGCGGCTGGCTTTGCCCGGACATCCCCTCCAGCAGATGCAGCACTTCGCCACTCGGGTCGCGCGGGATGATGCCCTTGACCATCGCGCCCGCAGGCGAACCTAGCAATTGCAGGGCGTTCTCCAGCGAGCTACGCAGGCCTTCCGGCGTGAAGCGTTCGGGGGTGACCGCCGAACTCAACAGGTAGCGATTGTCGACCAGGAATGCCTGATCCCTGTCCAGCGAACCTGTCTCGCCGTTGTTGACAATCAGGAAGTCGGGCTCGTCGCGCAGACGGTGCGCCAGCTCCCTGCTCGCAGCGGCACGGTGGGTCGCCGTGCCGCCCTCGATGCCGACCAGGATCAGGCGCGACACCATCCCGTCGCGCAATTGTTCGGTCAGCAAACGTTGGGCGGGCGTGGGGGTTGCTGGCAGGAAGGCATTGAGGTCGGCGCCGATCTGGATGCGCGACACCAGAAGAATGCAGATTCCGACAAACAACAGCCAGACGGCGACAGGCCAACGCGCCTTGAGCCCCTTCACTTGCCGCCCTTGCTGATTTTCATCACCGAGTAATCTCCGCCCGCCTCGCGTATCTCGATGGTAACGATCTGGCCATCGCTGCCGCTGATTTCGATTGCAGTTACCATGTTTTTCATCCTGGTATCGCGCGGCAACAGCTTCAGCTGCCAGTGCTTGCGCTGGCCTTCCAGCGTGAACACATAGAAACGGGCCAGCGTCTGCATGTCCCCGGCCAGTGTGGAGCGTATGCTTTCGACCAGCGCCCATATTTCGGGAAACTCTTGCAACGACAGCACGCGTTTGCGACTTCCATTCTCCACCTCCAGCCTGTCGCCATCCAGCACCATGGACTCCCGCTTAGGCTGCAGCGTGATCTTTTCGAACCGGCCCGGTGCGGTGTATTCAAGCGTTCCCGATGACTTCAGCGGCTCCTTGAGCATCGCGAGATATTTGCGCTCTGTGAAGGTCGCGCTGGAGCTTTTCACCTGCGCCATCTCCTGCATCAGTTCATCCATCGTCCAAAACGCGGTTTCCTGCGCCTCGCCGGCGATTGCCTGGGCTGTGCAGAGCATCCACGCTCCTGCCATCACTGCCGATGCAAATAAACGCATCACGGAAGGTTTATTGCCAAATATCATAGAAGTTGAACCAGTTGTAAGGAGCTTGCCGGCAATAGTGCTCCAGCCGGGCGGCGAACTTCTGTGCCGCCTGTCTGATTGCCGCATCCCGCTCCAGTTGCGCGGACTGAACAGGATCAATCAGGTGCTCGAAGTGCACATTATATCGGTTGCTGCCCTGATACAGGCCGACCATCAGCACGACAGGGCAGCCCAGTATCGAGGCAAGGCGGAATGGCGTGACCGGCAAGTCGATCTGCCCGCCGAGAAAATCGACGCGTATCAGCTTGTTGCCCGAAATCGTGCGGTCGGCCAGCATGCCGATGTATTCCCCGCGCTGCAGCGCCTCCTGTATTTTCAGCATCGAGTCCACCCGGCCCAACGAGATCACCGGCGGATTGCGCCCTGGATTGATGCTGCTCAGCACCGAATTGATCTTCCGCGCATTCTCCTCGTACATCACCATGCTGGTACGCGGATGATGGTGGTCGCGGCTCAGCGCGTGGATCACCTCGAAACTGCCCAGGTGCGCGCCCAGCAGCAGGCAGCCCCTGCCCTCGGCGCGGATCGCATCGAATATCTCCTCGCCTTCGGAACGGATATCCAGTAGCGCACTCTGGTCGCTGAGCAAGAACACCCGGTCCAGTATCGTCGAAGCGAAACTGAAGCAGTGCCGGAACCCGTCTCGCAGCACCGACCGCCTGCCCAATACGCGGTCAAGATACTTGCGCGATGCGGCACGCGCGCTGACCGAGAAGATCAGGAAGTAAAGGCTGATCGGATAAAGCAGGGGACGACAGGCACGCCGTCCGAAGGTGAGCGCCAGCCACACGACCAGCCGGATGACCCACACGTTGCTGCGCTCGGGGCGCGTCGCCCATTCCTGCTTCACGGCGCGTCAACCTCCGCCGGGGGGCGACGGATGGCCGTACCGGACAGTACCTTGACACCGGTCACGCTGCACTCGAAGCGTATCTCGCCAGCCGGCGTCTGCGTGTATTCGATACGCACCGTGTCGCCCGGCCTGACCGGTTGCGGAAATTTGGCCGACTTCACCTGCCACACTCCCCCCCCGGCGTCCTGCTGTTCTGCTATCGCGGCCAGCGCCCCATCTAGCAGCAGTGCACCAGGTATGATGGGGTTACCCGGAAAGTGTCCCGCGCCGCAGGGGTGGTCTGACGCAAATTTCAATATTGCCTCGGTCATATTGCCGTTCCCGTTTGCGCCTGACGCAACAACGCTTCCAGGCTGGCGCGCGGCAGCTTCCCAGTAGCGTTGCGTGGCAGCGCCTCCAGCCTGATGATGGGTCTGGGCAGGAAGACCGGGTCTATGCTCTGCCGCAGCGCATGGGTGATCTCGCCGTTGCTCAGCTGCGGCGCGACGACGAACGCGACCATACGCACCGTCTCGCCGGCCTTTTCATCCGGCATATAGAAGGCGCCGTCATGCACGCCTTCAATCGCGTTGAGATGATGGTTCAGGCTGGCAAGCGAGGTGCGCTTGCCAGCGATGTTGATCAGGTCGGCCGTCCTGCCGTGCAGCAGGAAGGTGGTGTTGCTGTGCAGCTCGACAACGTCGCCCAGCGGCTGTTCGCCGGCCACAAATGTGCCAGACACACAGGTGGCACCGCCGCACACGTGCAGCGACAATCCGTCCAGCGTGTGCCATTCGTCTGTCGTCGCGGTGCGACGGGTGGCGATCTGGCCGGCTTCGGTGAATCCGTAAATCTCGTACAACGCCGTGTTGTAGCTCTGCTCCGCCCGCTCTGCGAGCTCGCGCGACAGAGGCGCGGTGGCGCACACGGTCAACTCCACCGACGGCAGTGCAATCCCGCTCGACAGCAACGCACGCAGATGTACCGGGGTGGTCACCAGCGCGCGCGGACCTGAAACCTCGCGCAGGGCGGCGCCGATGTCCGCCGGATAAAAGGGCTTTCCGGCATGCAGCATCACGCCGCCGCGCAGGGCGATCAGCACCGTCGATTCCAGGCCGAACATATGCTGCGGCGGCACCGTACCAAGCATCGTCAGGTCATGGCGGTCGAGTATGCCGAGACGTCCGGCCGCCGCGGTGACACTGCCGCAGACCGCGCCCCAGGTCTTTTTGTTGGGCATCGGATCGCCGGTGGACCCGGAAGTGAACACGATGGCGATCACCTGCTCCGCCGGTATCTCCGGCATTGCATCAGGCGTGAAATTCGCAACCGGAATATCCGGGTAGTGGAAGACGGGCAGAATGTCCGTGTCCTGCGCGCCATCCGTCAGATAATAGAGTCCGGGATATTGGGCGCTGAGCCGCGCGAGCAGGTCGGGAGTGTGGTTGGGCGGTAACAGGCTGACCTGGCCGCGCAGCATCGCCGCGCAAAATCCTACCGCAAAGCGATAACGGTCCGCGCACAGGTTGAGTACATATCTCTGGTCGGGCAGGCGGGACGCAAGCTCGCGGACATCCGCCAGATAGCGGGCGACCGTGACGGGTTGCCCGCCTCGCCATGCGAAGGTCGCGTCCGGCGATTGCTGGCGCAACAAGGGAATGGACTGGCCGGATGACATTATTGCACCTTGTGGGTTTTCGACTCTCCCGCATCGCGATTGAAAAAATGCACGGCGGAGAAGATCGAGCTCTTGTGTTCGCGGTAACGCAGCACGCGATAGATGTATTCGATGATGAACATCAGGATGATCAGCGGAACGTTCAACAGATTGACGTAGGTCGACCAGATCTCCAGCGGGGCGAACGTGAACAGTATCAACGACGCCGCGACCTGCATCGCAAAGAACAGGGTCCATGCGATCGTGACCGTGCGCGTATAACGTTCGATCTCGGGCTTGAGCGTGCCATGCACCTTGCGCGCGATCGTTGTGATCAGCGGCTCGCGCTCGCCTCCCAAAGTGCGCGCAAACAACCACATCATAAACAAGTTGCCCGCCATATGCGGCAAGCCGAAGGTGAAAGCCGAGTGCTCGAAACCCAGATGGCTCACCGCTGCAAATGTCGCCAGTGTCAATATTGCGGCGACCATCATTCCGACGACCCAGCCCTTGTCCACCTTGATCGCCCATCCTGCAGCGATCGCGAAAGGCGAGAGCACCAGAGCCGCCTTGAGGGGAGTGATCTGCCCCGCCGTCACCACGGAGTGCATGATGAACTGGTATGCGAAAAAACCCGTTGCGACGGCGATCCCGACGGCCAGTTTGCCGCTGACCCGCATTTACTTGGTCCGGTGTTGTTGGATGTGATTACCGAGATTGCGCAGTGAGCCAAAGATGTGAGCGTTGTTTTCATCATCCGAACGCAGTTGCAAGCCATACTGCTTGGTGATCGCCAGTGATATCTCCAGCACATCGATGGAATCTATTCCCAGACCCTCGTCCCCGTAGAGCGGTGCCTCGGGATTGATCTCCTCGGGGCTAATCTCGAGATTGAGTGCAGTCACGATGAGTTTGGCCAGCTCCTTCTCGAATTCGCTGGTGTTGGTAGCTGAATTATTAGTCATAGAATTTGTGAATCCGGTTCCGATGATTTACATAAGGACGGGCATGGTACTACCCCGCTCCAATTATAGAAGGATACTGAATTTACAGCCGACTGTCCATGCGACAAGCCGCAAGCCCTGTATTTCCGGGCCTATAGGATCTGCGCAATCTCGTCGAACGGCAGGCGCGGATTGCGGTGGTGGGTTTTGCTGCGATCGGCATAACCGAGATTGATGATGAAGTTGGACTTGATCTTGCCGCCCGGGAAGAACTCCCGATCTACGCCAGCATTGTCGAAGCCGGACATCGGCCCCGCATCCAGCCCCATCGCACGTGCGGCGATCAGCAGGTATGCCCCCTGCAGTGTGCCGTTGCGGAATGCCGTAGTCTCGATCAGCGGGTAGTTGCCTACGAACCAGGAGCGTGCGTCGTCGTGCAGAAAAAGCACGGGCAACTTTTCGTAGAACTCCATATCGTGTGCGATGATCGCCGTGACCGGCGCGGTACGCGTCTTCTCCACATTGCCCGGCGACATCAGCGGCAGCAGGCGCGCCTTGGCTTCAGCACTGCGCACGAACACGATGCGTGCCGGGCAGCTGTTGGCGCTGGTCGGCCCCCACTTCATCAGGTCATAAATCCGGCGTAGCAGTTCATCGCTGACCGGCTTGTCCAACCAGTGGGTGTGGGTGTGCGCTTCGCGGAAGATGATGTCCAGACTACGGTCGTCTAGTTGCATGGTGTGTCCGGCCTCAGGCGTCAATGTAGTGCGGTCATCCACCCTTACTGGAAGCTCACCATGGGCTTGAATCCAAGTTTTTCTTCGAGCGCCTCCGCGCTACTCCGCGCCTCGCGCTCTCCGCGATAGGGGCCGATATGTACACGCACCAACCCACCCTTGCTGGATAACCTGAGTTGCTTGCCGGTATCGCTCAGTTCGCCGCGCATCTTTTCCAGAAAAGTCTCGGCATTATCCCTTGACTCGAATGCGCCGAGTTGCAGGTATATGCCGGAATTCTCCGACATCGACGGCTCC
>DASWTZ010000118.1:0-2237 GCA_036401875.1 Gallionella sp. | reverse complement strand
TCCACCTGCTTGGAGCCGCTGTCGACCTTTTCCACCGAGTCGTCGATCAGCGCCTTGATTTCCTTGGCGGCGGCGGCGGAGCGCTGCGCGAGGTTACGCACTTCGCCGGCGACCACCGCGAAGCCGCGGCCCTGTTCGCCGGCACGGGCGGCTTCGACGGCCGCGTTCAGCGCCAGGATGTTGGTTTGGAACGCGATGCCTTCGATGACGCTGATGATGTCGACGATTTTCTTGGAGCTGGTGCTGATCGAGGCCATGGTCTCGACCACGTCATTGACCACACGGCCGCCCTTGACGGCGACGTCGGAGGCGTTGACGGCGAGCTGGTTGGCCTGTTTGGCGTTCTCGGCGTTCTGGCGCACAATCGAGGTGAGCTCTTCCATGCTGGAGGCGGTCTCCTCCAAGCTGGAGGCCTGTTCTTCGGTGCGCTGCGACAGGTCGGCGTTGCCCTGGGCGATTTCCTGCGAGGCGGTGGTGATCGATTCGGTGCTGTTGCGTACCTCACCGACGATGCCGGCCAGGCTCGCGTTCATACCTTTCAGGGCTTGCAGCAATTTCCCGACTTCATCACTGGATTTCACCTCGATGCTCCTGGTCAGGTCGCCCTTGGCAACTGCATCGGCCACCAGCACGGCCTCCTGCAACGGGCGAGTGATGCTGATCGCTGTCAGCCACGCGAAAACGACGCCGATGACGACCACCAGAAAGCCGATGACAATGACAGTCTGTTTGCCGTTGACCGCAGTGCCCGAGATTGCGCTGGCGGTTCCCGCGACGTCTTCCTGCGCCACGTTGCGCAATTCCTGAAGCGCCAGACCGATTTGCTTGTCCGCACCCTTGATGGCCTTGTCGATCTCTTCAATGGTGGCGCCCGAAGTCTTCATTTCAACCGCCCGCCTCATCGCCGCGCGATAGGCGTCGGCACCTTCCCTGATGTGCTGCAAGGCAGCCTTTTCACGATCGCTCAATTCGCCGTGATTGGCTGTGTAACTGGCGGTAGCCTGCTCTATGCCCTCAATGTCGGCGGTGAACTTCTTGTCGTAATCCTGCCCGCGCAACAGGTAGTTCTTGAAGTGATGGATCGCATCACCCAGTCCAACCACGCCTTGGGATACAGCCGCCTCCTTTTCCAGTGACACGGAATGGAACTGCTCCCATTCACCCGTCAACCTGTCGATAGTCTGGAAAGACACAAACAACAGCACTAAGGTCAGCAGCGTGGTAACACCGAACGCCAGCGTCAGACGTTTCCCGATATTGATATTGGATAATTTCATTCGCGGTCTCTCTACTTGGCTAAATGTTATTTAGGGAAAAAACAATTCGAGTCAGGCGGCATTCTGAACCAAAAAACCACGTATACAGGTCAAACCGACAAATGGAACGACGAAAGGGAACGATGAAGAAAGGGGCGAATGAATATGGCAAACTGGCCGACGGATGGAGTTGACGGCATGTAAATTCGATGCTGCATAAATGAAGCGGGGCTGAAAAAGCCCCCGCTTTTCATATCACCACCCAGATTCCCGCTCCGGTGTCGCGGTGATCTTGTGTATGCTCAGGTCTGCACCATTGAATTCTTCCTCCGCGTCCAGCCGGATGCCGACGAAGAGCTTAAGCGCGCCATACACCAGATAGCCGCCGGTGAAGGCGATCGCCACCCCAAGCAGCGTGCCGCAGAGTTGCGCCATGAAGCTCACGCCGCCGATACCGCCGAGGGCCTTCAGGCCGAAGATGCCTGCCGCGATCCCGCCCCAGGCGCCGCACAGCCCGTGCAGCGGCCACACGCCGAGCACATCGTCGATCTTCCAGCGGTTTTGTGTCAGCGTGAACATCACCACGAACAGCGCACCCGCCACGCCGCCGACAATCAGCGCACCAAGCGGATGCATCAGGTCCGAACCGGCGCACACCGCGACCAGCCCTGCCAGCGGGCCGTTATGCACGAAACCCGGGTCATTCTTGCCGGTCCACAGGGCTGCCAGCGTGCCGCCCACCATCGCCATCAGCGAATTCACCGCGACCAGCCCACTGATGCCGGTGATCGTCTGTGCCGACATCACGTTGAAGCCGAACCAGCCCACCGTCAGTATCCATGCACCGAGCGCCAGGAACGGGATGCTGGAAGGCGGATGCGCGGATACCTGACCGGACTTGTTATAACGGCCGCGCCGCGCGCCGAGCAGCAGCACCGCCGCGAGTGCGATCCAGCCGCCCACCGCATGCACCACCACCGA
>DASWTZ010000117.1:0-12125 GCA_036401875.1 Gallionella sp. | reverse complement strand
AATTGGATACTTGTTCTCTGTGATCTGCTTGACCGCTTCGATCTTGAATTCTTCGGGATAACGCTTGTTACTCATAACACCTCCTTTGTGGGCCTAATTTTAGGCTGAAAGGTGTCTAGTGTTTCGGGGTCGATTCAGTGGATACGGCCGGGGCGGGCTTATGTGTCCGCGAACGGCAGCAGCAAGTTCCTTCCTCTCCGCATCGGCCGGATAGTGAGGTGAAGTCATGAAGAGCGTCCCCGATTGGGGACGCTTTTTTTTGCGGCCGGTATTACGCACAATCGTCTGGCAATTCGGTGCGCAGGCGGTGATTTGAATGATGAATGATCGGCTGACGTCGATTACGGATCAGGATGTAATTGAAAAATGAGTGAGGTAGCTAAAATAAAATGCAAAAAAATGCAATTAGATATTGACACGGAACACAAATCAGATAAAGTTGCAACCGCAAGATGTAGTGAAGCTAGACGCCCATTTCTCTATGGATAGTGTCTGAAGCCGTCAATTAAAGGGGGTTTTGCTTGCGCAAAATAGAGTTTCAGGAAAGAAATGACTATTTGAAGTTACGAATTGCGAGAAGTTATCTCAGGGGTTCCCCTCCCTCCAAATTTCCGGATTGTCATGAGGCAGTCTGTCTGTTCAAAAAATCACTGCCTGCGGCAATAAATCAATCACTGGTAATGACCGACGTTCAAATAATGGGGCGTCATGCCGGAACGGGCCATGGCAGCACAGGCTTCCTTCGTACGGCTGGGCGGGTGTCTGGAAGAGGCTCTAGTCCTGGATTCGCGATGCATGATCGAAGGTGGCGACCAAGCGGTGTATTCGGATGCAGTAAGTGACTTTGGGCGACGCTCGAAATTTGAGCGGGGTCCGGGGGGTAGGTGTGGTAATCGTAGGTGTTGTGTTTTTTTAACTTTCATTCATTGAAGGAGAGACAAAATGGCAGCAGTAAAGAAAGCTAAACCAGCAGCAAAAAAAGCTGTGGCGGCAAAAAAGCCGGCAGCCAAGAAGGCAGTAGCAGCGAAGAAACCGGCAGCCAAGAAAGTCGCAGCTAAGAAGCCAGTCGCCAAAAAGGCCGTAGCAGCGAAGAAACCGGCAGCCAAGAAAGTCGCAGCCAAAAAGCCGGCAGCGAAGCCAGCGCCAAAACCAGCAGCTCCAGTTGTTGCAGTTGCTCGTCCAGTAACGCCAGCTCCATCCGCTCCGGCGCCAGTCCGTCCGGCTGCAACGTGGCCTTTTCCCACCCCAGGGATCGGCAAGCCGAACTAAAAGGAACGAGTCTGCGGTATAGGCCCCTGAAGTTGGGCGGCATGATTGTTCAGCATAAGGGGCTAACTGCAGCGAGCCGTTTTGGGGCGCACTAACTGGTGCGTGCGCCTTTTTATTCCTTGCTGGGGTGCGGTTTTGTTTTCCGGTAACTTGTCGATTCGAGCCGCAATGGGTTCGGTGGCAACCAGCAATAAACATTAATCCGAGTGATAAGCCCGGGCCGTGGCCTTTTTTGCCGGGTGATCTGGCAAGTCCATCAACATCCGTGCGTCACAACATGTCATGTTGTGATGGCATGCGCTACGCGCATATCAATGCGGTAATGGAATAGAATCCGCGCGCGTCATACCATCTTCTATCGTCATGAGTTTTTATAGTGTGAGTCTCCCGTACCGGTTGGATGCCGCGCATTATTTTAATGCGTTGGCCGATCTGCCATGGGCTATCTGGCTGGATAGCGGCGGGCTTGGCCGATACGACATTCTGACGGCAGCGCCGCAGCACACATTGCAAGCGGATTCAGGTGCGGCCGACCCGTTTGGCAGCGTGCGCGAAGCACTGGGCGAAGTTGTCGCGCCGATCGAAAATATTCCGTTCGCCGGCGGGGCGTTGGGGTACTGGGGGTACGACCTGATACGAAAAAGCGCTGCTGTCGACAAGCCGGGCAAGGCCATGCCCGATATGGCAATCGGAATCTATGACTGGGCGCTGATTCTGGATCATCACCAGAAAACAGCACAACTAGTATCGCGCCGGCGATTTGCCGAAACGGCTGCGATGTTGCCGCGATTGTTGAAACTGTTAACTGGTAAACCGCAGCGACGCAAAGATACATTTCGGGTGCACGGGCAGATTGCATGCAATTTCACCCCTGATGGCTATGCCGCAGCCTTTGCGAAGGTGCAGAACTACCTGCAGGCAGGCGACTGTTATCAGGTTAATCTTGCACAGCGATTCAGCGCACAGGCAACAGGCGATGCCCTGAATGCATACATTGCGCTGCGTCGGCTCAGTGCGGCGCCGTATTCGGCATTCATGAATATGCCGCATGGTCAAATATTGTGCGCGTCGCCAGAACGATTTCTGTATGTACATGACCGCAATGTTGAAACAAGACCGATAAAGGGTACTCGTCCACGCGACAGCGACGCCAGCAGGGATAGGCAGCTTGCCGAGGAATTGCGCAATCATGCCAAGGACAGGGCAGAAAACCTGATGATTGTGGACCTGTTGCGCAACGACCTGGGGAAAAGCTGTGTGCCAGGTTCGGTGCGGGTGCCAAAGCTGTTTGAAGTGGAAAGCTACGCCAATGTGCACCATCTGGTCAGTACGGTGGAAGGTAGGCTGGAACAGGGTAGGGATGCGCTGCATGTGCTGCAGGACTGTTTTCCGGGAGGGTCGGTTACAGGAGCCCCGAAGCAACGAGCCATGCAGATAATTGAACAACTGGAGCCGCATCCGCGCCACATTTACTGCGGGTCGATAGGATACGTGGGTTTTGACGGCAATATGGACAGTAATATTGTCATCAGGACACTGGTTTATTCTGGGGGCGAAATTCGCTGTTGGGCCGGCGGCGGCATCGTGGCGGATTCGCAGGTCGCCGTTGAATACCAAGAGACGTTGGACAAGGCATCCGCCATGTTGGGCCTGCTGCGGCACTATGGTGGTTCGCCAAATATCGGCGGGTTATCCCCCTCTGAAAAAAAGGGGGGTGTGCTATAATTTTTCAATTTTAAAATCAACTTCTGATAGTCATGAATACAGGCAACAGCGCACCTCAGCAAGTATCCGAGTATTTCCCAGATGTGGTTGTGGTAGGTGGTGGTCCGGCTGGCTCGACGATTGCGAGCTTGCTGGCTGAGCGCGGCTATGACGTCGTTATTCTGGAAAAATCGCGTCATCCACGGTTTCATATAGGCGAGTCGCTGTTGCCAATGAATATACCGTTGTTCGAGAGACTAGGGGTCAGCGAGCAGGTTGCGTCGATCGGCATGCTCAAATATGGGGCGGAGTTTGTTTCTCCGGACCATGAGGAGACCAGCTTGTTCGAATTTGGCGATGCGCTGGACAAGTCCTTCCCTTACTCATATGAAGTTCGCCGCTCGGAGCTGGATGAAATCCTGTTCAGGAATGCCGCCAAAAAAGGTGCGCGGACCCATGAGGAATGCGAAGTCAAGAGAATAGAGTTCCCTGAAGGTGAGCGTGCGCTCGTCGTTTCGCAGATGCAGGATGGCCGGGTAAACGAGTGGCACCCGAAATTCGTGGTTGATGCAACCGGGCGCGATACCTTGCTGGCGAACCAGTTCGACATCAAGCACCGCAACAGGAAACATGCCAGTGCATCAGTTTTCGGGCATTTTACCGGTGCAGAGCGGCGTACCGGTAAACAGGAGGGCAATATCTCGCTATTCTGGTTCGAGCATGGCTGGTTCTGGTATATCCCGCTGCGCGACGGCTCGGTCAGCGTCGGTGTGGTTTGCTGGCCGTACTACATGAAGTCGCGCAAAACCAGCATGGAGCAATTCTTCTTTGACACCATAGCGCTTTGCCCTGCATTGGCTGAACGTTTGAAAAATGCCAAGCTCTCGTCGCCTGTAACCGGGACAGGAAATTTCTCCTACACATCAGAGCGTTGCTCAGGGCCGAAATACATCATGATAGGCGATGCCTTCGCCTTCATCGATCCGGTATTCTCTTCAGGAGTATTGCTGGCGATGAACAGCGCGGTTTCAGGCGCCGATGCGGTGGATGCGTGCCTCAAGAATCCCGCTCGCGCCGGGAAGATCCTGAAGGCGTTCGACAAGGAATCACGCTACGGCCTGAAAATCTTCTCATGGATTATTTACCGTATGACCACTCCGGCGATGCGGAACATGTTCATGAAGCCCAGCAACAAATTTCGCCTGCAGGAAACGCTGCTGTCAGTTCTGGCCGGTGATCTATATCGCGATACGCCGATCTGGTTCCGCCTGCAAATATTCAAGCTTGTCTATTACATCATGAGCGCGAAGATGCTCGGCAAGACCTATGCGGCATGGCGCAGGCGCAAGCATTCGATCAGGAATGTTGTCTTTGATGCAAACATGCCATGACGAAAAGTACTTCCTCCCTGTCAGCGAAAAGACCGGTCTCACTCAGATATTTGACGGCAGATAAGGTCGACGCCTACCTGCGCAGTCAGGAGGGTTATGTCGCCTGCGTGGTGGGTTTTGGTGCAAACCCGGTGGCGAACGCCGGGGCCGGTCACACGATACTGCAGGTCGATATGCCGGTTTACGAGCTGGGTACCGTCTATGAGGTATGGACGACAGACAAGCCAGTAACGCCCTACCGGGAGGGCGGCATGACAGGGGCGGTCAATGAGGATGTGTTCTTCGGCAGCATTGCTGTTGAGCCTGACGGATTTGAGGACTTGAGCGCGGCAGCGCAACGCGCCTTTACCGTCATATTCGATTTTCTGCAGCGTAGCGATTATCCGAACCTGATCCGCGTGTGGAATTATTTCCCCTGGATCAACGCCGTCGAAAACGGACTGGAGCGCTATCGCAGCTTCAGCGTTGGCCGTCATGAGGCTTTTGTGCGCAGCGAGCGCAGTGTTGAAGATTCGCCCGCTGCCTGTGCGCTGGGCAGCTACGGCGGACCGCTGGTCGTCTATTTTCTCGCCTCTCGTTTCCAGGGTGTGCAAATCGAAAATCCGCGTCAGGTCAGCGCGTACAGTTATCCGCAGCAATATGGGCCGCGCAGTCCCACCTTTTCGAGAGCAACGCTGGCCTATCGGGACGATCCGCGCATCCTGTTTGTCTCCGGAACCGCCAGCATCGTCGGCCATGAAACGGTACATCCGGATTCGGTCAGCATGCAGACGCGTGAAACACTGGCAAACATTCGTGCGGTGATCGAACAGGCGGTTCTGAAAGGATTTCCGGAAGTGGATTATGCTCGCGACATGGCCCTCAAGGTCTATGTGCGGCACACGCAGGATATTCCTGTCGTGATGGAAATTGTCAGGGCCGAGTATGGCCTCCTGTCAGAGGTGATTGCGCTACAGGCAGATATATGCCGCACCGATTTGCTGGTGGAAATCGAGGCGGTATGCTGGAGTCCGTCGCGGTGAATCTAGTCAGGGCAGCGGTTGCCGTGTTGCTGGCTGGAATGGCATCATCCGCCTTTGCCGAGCTGGCGCCCGAGTGGGAACTGGGAGCCGGTGCCGCATTCATCGATTTTCCCCATTATCGGGGCTCGGATGAGCGGGAGGTCTATACGTTACCAATGCCCTATTTGATCTACCGCGGCGATATCCTGAGGGTGGACCGTCACCGTGTGCGTGGCATGCTGTACGAGAGCGAACTGGCCGAACTGGATGTGAGCGTGAATGGCTCGGTACCGGTCACCAACAACGGCGCGCGGCAGGGCATGCCTGATCTCGACCCCACGCTCGAGATCGGGCCGGCAATCAATTTCCGTCTCCATGAAACCGAATCGAATGAAGCGCAACTCGAGTTTCGTCTGCCGATGCGTTACGTTATCGGCAGCGATTTCACCTACCTGCGCGGTCTGGGCTGGATGGTTCACCCGCAGTTGAATCTGGATGTGCAGAATGCGTTTGGTCAGCAAGGATGGAATCTTGGCATGGCGGTCGGCCCGTTGTACGGCGATCGCCGTTACAGCGAATATTTCTACGGGGTCGATCCTGCTTATGCGCGCCCGGATCGTCCGGCCTATCGCGCGTCGGGCGGATACGCCGGCAGCCAATTCGTCGCCGCGCTGACCAAGCGGTTCCCGAAAATGTGGGTGAGCGGGTTCGTGAAATGGGATACCTTGCGCGGTGCAGCATTCGAGGACAGCCCGCTGGTGAGGGACAAGCAGTTCGCCACGACCGGATTCGCGATCACCTGGGTCTTCGCGGAATCCGAAAATCTGGTCGAGGCTGAAGAACATGATTGATGCGGTGACCGCCAATCGGAAAAGAGCGTGATGTGATGAGCAATGTGTTGAGTCACGGTTTGGTGAAGCTGGGTGCGGTGTTCCGTTCCGCGTACGAATATTTCGTGCTGTTCGGCTCACTGCTTCTGTTCGGTTTCGCGGGGTTGACCTATACCCTGGTGGGCGCAGTGCTGTACCCGTTATTGCCGCGCCGTATCGGCGCGCGGCTGGGGCGGCTCATCATGACCGGGATTTTCCGTCCGTATATCACCATCATTCAGGCCAGCGGGTTGGTGAAATGCGACCTGTCGGCGCTGGATGTGCTGTCGAATGGCGAAACCGTCATCATCGCGCCCAATCACCCCAGCGTCATCGATGTGGTGCTGATTGGGGCGCGTCTGACCAACATCGTCTGCATCATGAAGGCGGATATACAGGACAACATCCTGTTTGGTGGCGGTGCTCGGCTGGCCGGTTACATCCGCAACGACTCTACCGGCAACATGGTGCGCAGGTCGGTTGAGGAATTGAAGGACGGCAGCCAGTTACTGATCTTTCCGGAGGGGACGCGCACGACGGTCAAACCGGTCAATCAATTCAAGAGTGCCTTTGCGCTGATTGCGCGTAAATCAGGCGTGCCAGTGCAAACGGTATTTATCGAATCGAATACGCCCTTCCTCGGCAAAGGCTGGCCGTTGCTGAAAAAACCGAAATTTCCGCTGGTATACAAAGTAACGCTGGGCAAGCGGTTCGAGGCGACCGGTGACACGAAAGCCTTTGTGTCGGAGCTGGAAAATTACTACCGGGAGCAGCTTGCAGGTAAAAGCGATCGGCTCCCCTCCTGATACAGAACGACAGAAACATCATGCATTCGACATCGCATCTCGTACTCATCCCGTCCTATAACACCGGACCCAAGGTTATTGATACCGTGCGTGCCGCACTTGCCGTCTGGCAGCCGGTATGGGTGGTGGTTGACGGCAGTGTCGATGGTACGGCGGAATCATTGCAAGCGCTCGCGGCAACCACCCCCGGACTCCTGGTCTTTGTCCTGCAGCAAAATCAGGGCAAGGGTGCGGCGGTGCTGCATGGCCTGAAGCTGGCGCAGGAAGCTGGCTACACGAACGTACTGACGATGGACGCAGACGGCCAGCATCCCGCCAACCTGATTCCGGAATTCATGGCGGTATCGCAAAAGCATCCCGAGGCCGTCGTGCTGGGCAGGCCGGTGTTCGATGCCAGCGCACCCGCATTGCGGGTCAATGGCCGCAAGGTCTCAAACTGGTGGGCTAACCTGGAAACGCTGGGCGCCGGGATAGGCGATTCGCTGTTCGGGTTCCGCGTGTATCCGGTCGGGCCGTTGCGCCGGATCATGGAGCGCAGCCCGTGGATGCGGCGCTTCGATTTCGATCCGGAGGTTGCGGTGCGGTTGTGCTGGGATGGCATCAAGCCCATCAATATTCCCGCGCCGGTGCGCTATTTCAGCGCGGAGGAGGGCGGCGTGTCGCACTTCAGGTATCTGCGCGACAATACCCTGCTGACTTGGATGCATCTGCGCCTGATGGGGGGATTTCTGATCCGCCTGCCACTGCTGCTGTGGCGTAAATTCTCGCCGGACCGGTCGGGCTGAGGGTCAGACCATCGCCCCGTTGATCGAGATGATCTGTCCCGAGATGTAGGCTGCGCGATCGGAAGCCAGAAAAGAGACCAGGTCGGCGACCTCTTCGGGCTTGCCGGCGCGCTTCATCGGCACCATGCTGCTGATGACCTCCTTGGGGAAGGCGGTTTCTATCATCGGCGAGACGATGATGCCCGGCGCGACGGCATTGACGGTGATGCCGCGGCTGGCGACCTCCAGGGCCAGCGACTTGGTCGCCCCGTGCAGCCCCGCCTTGGCTGCGGCGTAGTTGACCTGACCGCGATTGCCAGCGACCGCAGCCAACGAAGACATGTTGATGATGCGCCCCCAGCGCTTGCTTATCATCGGCATCATCAGCGGCTGGGTGACATTGAAGAATCCGTTCAGCGAAACATCGATGACGCGAGCCCATTGCTCCGGACGCATGCCTGGCAGAACCGCATCGTCGTGGATGCCGGCATTGTTCACCAGGATCTGGACCGCACCCGCCGCGAGGACTTCCTCGACCGCGGCCCCGGTTGCGGACGCATCCGTGATGTCGAACGCGACGGCACGCGCCGAGCCTCCGCTGCCGACGATCTCTTCGGCGAGCTGCTGTGCCTGTGCCAGATTGCTGTTGGCATGCACGATCACTTCGCAGCCGTCCTTTGCTAGCTGGCGGCAGACAGCCGAGCCGATGGCTCCGCTGCCGCCGGTTACCAACGCGCGTTTTGTCAAGATGTCATCTCCCCGGTGTCCAATATGACCATCGCCCGGCCCGACATCAACTGGCGGGAGCCGACATGAATACTGAAGGCGTAGGTCACGCTGCTGCTCCCCGAGACCAGCTGTTCGGCGTCTATCTGCAAATCCTCCTGGAAGTCGCTCAGGCATTCCACGTTGGTGTGCACATCGCGCACATTCACCAGAAAACCGGCGCGGGGACGCTGGCCCACCAGCCCGGTCAGTCCGCCATGGACAGCCATGGCCTGCGCGGCGAACTCGATTCCTGTCAGCGCATGAACCTTGCCGTCGCGGGCCAGCGGATTATTGGCGTTGCGGTGACTATTCGCGGTGCAGGTGATATGCATCGCATCCCATCGCGTTACCCCGGAAAGCAGCGACATGTCGCCTGAATGGGGTATCAGTTTCCGGATTTCAGCGGCGCCAATCAGCATGGCTGGACGGCGATATCCAGTTGGTTTCCAGCAACATATGCGAGGCAAACACGGCCTGCAGTGCGGCTAGCCAGCGCAGACAACAGGGGCAGACTGCGCGCGGCAGGCGAACTGACTCGTATCGCCTCCATGCGTGCATCCTCGACGGGCGAGCAGGGATCGTGCTGTTGATGGATGCCGATTTCCAGCATCGCGAGGCTGCGCTCGGTCCGGTCACGGGTGAGGACCAGTGCCACACCGAATGCAGTGCTGATCGGGCGGGATTCATGCAGCGGGACCGGGTAGGGCGTGTCATACGCAATCAGCACCGCGGCCTCGACGGTGGTCAGCACCTGTGCGGACGTTTCGATCAGCCCTGCGGCAAAGCTCTCGTCGTAACAGGCGAGGCTGGTCGAGGGTGCCATGGATTTGGTTGCGATGGACCAGTAACCGGAAGGCGCGTTGTGCACAGAATTGTGGAAGCGGGTCGGCGAGACCTCGTGGCCATTGTTGGCCAGCATGTCGAAGATGAAATGCATGTTCTCGCCGTCGCCCGATGACGAGGCGAACACGGTGGGCAGATCGGCGGCATTGCGCTGAGCATTCGCGATCGCCTCGCAACCGATCGCGAGGGAAATCTTGACCGGCATGCCGGTGCGGCGGCGCTCGGCCGAGGGCAGCAGGTTGTTGGCTGGTATGACAGTCTGCGCTTCCACATAGGGGGTCACGCCGGCCAAAATGGGCTGGCTGGCCTGCCAGCCGTTCAGTCCGGGACCGACCAGACCCACACCCTCGACAAATACTTTCATCACGCTTTCCCCATCGATTCGCGGCCTATGATCAGACTGCAATTGCTTCCGCCGAATCCCAGCGAGTTTGATAAAACCCGGTTTACGGTCTGTTCCTGATTCTTCAACTCATACCGAACACGCAAGGCGGGGTCAACATGCTCGGTATTCAGCCCGCCGGGGATGAATCCGTGCCTGATGCACAGGGCGGAAATGATCGCTTCGCTGACACCGGCGGCGCCAAGCAGATGCCCGGTAGCGCCCTTGGTTGAACTGCATGGCGTAGCGCCGCCGATGGTGTTGAACACCGCCTGGTCCTCGGCGGCATCGTTGGCCCTGGTGCCGGTTCCGTGCAGGTTGACGTAGTCGATATCGCCCGCTGTCAGGCCGGCATCGGCCAGGGCCGCCTCGATCGCGCGTCGGGCACCCGCCCCCTCTGGATGCGGGCTGGACATGTGGTAGGCATCGCTGCTCTCGCCCACGCCGAGCAACAACACCGTATCTGCTGCGGTCGGCGATTGGACTCTCTCGAGAAGCACGAAACCGGCAGCCTCGCCAATGGAGATGCCGTCACGCTCCGCGTCGAAGGGGCGGCAAGGGCGGCTGGAAACGAGTCCCAGCGAATTGAAGCCGTACAGGGTGGTCAGGCACAGCGAATCCACGCCGCCGACCACTGCAGCATCGCAGAGTCCGGCCTGTATCATGCGCGCGGCGCTGCCAAACACCTTGGCCGAAGACGAACAGGCAGTCGATACGACCATAGACGGACCGGCGAGGCCGAGCGCATGCTGGACATAATCCGCAACCGAATAGCAGCTGTGCGAGCCGGCATAATTGAAGCTCCCGGGAAGCGCGCCAGTAGCAGGATTGCGCTGCCGGTAGGCAAGCTCGGTGTCCAGTATGCCGGAGGTGCTGGTGCCGAGAAACACCCCGATCCGCTCGCGCCCGTAACGCTCCCGCGCGGCAGCAACCGCCCCGGCAAAGCCGTCCTGCTCCAGCCCGAGTTGGGCGAGCCGGTTGTTGCGGCAGTCGTAGCTTGCGAGCTCGGTCTGTACGGGCTTTACCTCAAGGCCGCTGATGCGGCCGATATAGGTATCCAGATCCACGTCGAGAAAGTCGCACTTGGTCAGGCACGAACGTCCTGCGCGCAGCGTCTTCAGGGTGGCGTCGAGCCCGGATCCAAGCGGAGTGACAAGGGTGTAGGCACTAAATTGGAGAGGCTGCAAAAGTTTGTTTCCTGTGACGGGTTGATGTTTTGTACCTGCCGGATTTTATCAGAAATTAGCGTGACTAACATGCCGGATGTTTCGCGAAGCTGGCAGAATGCGCAACAGCAGGCGAAAAAAATAATACTTTTGGAAGCGCCTCCTGCTGTTAACATACCCGTCACACAACAGTTGCGAGATTCGACGATGAAAAACATGACCGACTCCGATTTGACGCCCGTAAGTGTTCCCCACGCCCCGCTGACCGAGTATTACCAGACCGAGCAGGATCGCCAAGCATTCCTGAAGCAAATATTCGACGATACCGCGCCCGATTACGACCGCATCGAGCGGCTGATGGCACTGAACACCGGGTCGTGGTACCGGCGCGGCGCACTGGTGCGCGCCGGCCTCAAACCGGGCATGAAAGTGCTGGATGTCGGGGTTGGCACCGGTCTGGTAGCCGCCCAGGAGTGCGTTTTGACCGGCGACCCGAAACTGGTGACGGGCATGGATCCGAGTAGCGGGATGATGGCCGCCAGCAAGTTGCCGGAGGGCGTCACGCTGGTCGAAGGGCGCGCCGAGTCGCTGCCGTTTCCCGACAACCACTTCGATTTCCTGAGCATGGGTTATGCGCTGCGTCACATCGGCGATCTGGGCAAGGCCTTCTCCGAGTTCGAGCGCGTGCTCAAGCCGGGCGGCCGCCTGTGCGTGCTGGAAATCACCCAGGCGGAAAGCAAGTTCGGCCGCTGGTTCCTCAAGACCTATATGCGCGGCGTGATTCCCCTGCTGACCCGGATTGTATCGCGGAAGAAAATGACCGAGACCATCTGGCGCTATTACTGGGACAGTATCGAGGCCTGCGTTCCTCCGGCACAGGTGATGGCGACCATGCGCGCCGCCGGCCTGACCGAGGTGGACAGGGTGGTGGCGATGAGCGTGTGCTCTGAATACCACGCGGTCAAGGCCAAATAACTGCCTTCGACGGCTGCGCTTCAGTAAACAGACGCAAAGATTCAGAGGGTTGCACGATGCAAGTCCACACAGTTGAAACCACGCCGTTCGACGATCAAAAGCCTGGCACGTCCGGCCTGCGCAAGAAGGTCGACGTGTTCCGGCAGTCGCGCTATCTGGAAAATTTCGTCCAGTCGATATTTGATTC
>DASWTZ010000116.1:0-33364 GCA_036401875.1 Gallionella sp. | reverse complement strand
CAGCATCTTGCCCGGCTCGCTCTGGCTCTCCAGCAGCAGTTTCTCGGCACGGATGAAGCCGCCATCCTGCCCGGTCAGGCCGACCGCCTTGCCGCCGTAGCGGTTAATCAGGTTAACGATGTCTTTGTTGACCTTGCCCAGCACCATCTCGACCACGTCCATGGTCTCCTCGTCGGTGACGCGCATGCCCTGTATAAACTCGCCCTTCTTGCCCACTTTCTGCAGCAGCTCGTTGATCTGCGGCCCGCCGCCGTGCACCACCACCGGGTTCATTCCGACCAGCTTGAGCAACACTACGTCGCGCGCGAAACCCTCCTGCAATGCCGGATCGGTCATGGCATTGCCGCCGTATTTGATGACGATGGTCTTGTCGAAGAAGCGCTGGATGTACGGCAGCGCTTCGGACAGGGTGCGCGCTTTTTGCGCGGCGGTGGCGGCTGAAAGTGGCATGTCGATTCCTTGGAAAATATGACGCGATTCTACATCAGAAAAGAATCAGGCGGCCTGTGCCGCCTGATTCTCCAGCGAAGCTAAGACTTACTCAGTGACCGTGGTGCATGTGCGCGTCGTGCTTCATGTCGGTCTTCGTTTCGGCCAGCGGCTTCACTTCCGCTCTGGCTTCGACCTTGACCATGCGCTGGTCAGCAGTCCGGATGCTGAGCGTCAACGGGATGGTTTCGCCGGCCTTGAGCGGCGCCTTCAGGCCGATCAGCATCAGGTGAAAGCCGCTTTCACCGAGATTCACCGGCTTTCCAGCCGGCAGCTCGATCGCCTTGACTTCGCGCATCTTCATCATGCCGCCCTCGTGAGTCATGCTGTGCAGCTCGACCGATGCGGCGGCCGACGTGACCGCTCCCAGCAGCGTTGCCGGCTGCTTGCTGGTGATCGTGACATCCGCCATCCCGGCGTTTTGTCCCGGCGCCGAGGCACGTGACCATGCATTTTCTACCCGAATGTCTTCCGCACAAGCGCCCGCGCTCAGCAGCAACGCGCCCAGCAGCGCACCGAATCCATACAACCTCGTCATGATGCTTCTCCCGATTGAATTTTGAGGACAGGATTATACCCATTCCGCCCGCCGTCCTTGTCGATCCCTTTTCTCGGCGCAACGTTCTGTGCAGGGTGCTACCGCCGCGCGGGTGGCAAGACTATAATCGCGCATCCGTTTTCCGCACCCAGAAACCATGAAACCTTTCCTGCCCCTGCTTGCCCTGCTATTTGCGCTTGAAGTGCATGCCGAGACCCAGGCTCCCGCACCGCTGCTGGCCGCCAAATCGTGGCTGCTTTACGATTTTTCGAGTGACCGCGTGCTGGTCAACCAGGACGGCGATGCGCGGCTGGAACCCGCATCGTTGACCAAGTTGATGACCGCTTATCTCGCGTTCGATGCGCTCAAGCACAAGACGCTGACGCTGGATGAGAAGCTGACCGTCCCGGTTTCCGCAACGCGCAATTCCGGCAGCGAATCGCGCATGCTGCTCAAGGCTGGTCAATCCGTAACCGTCAAGGAACTCCTGCATGGACTGATTGTGCAATCCGGCAACGATGCCGCGATTATGCTGGCACTGCATATCGCCGGGAGTGAATCGGGTTTCGTCGACATGATGAATCAGGAAGCCAAGCGGCTTGGGATGGTCAACACGCATTTCACCAACCCGATCGGCCTGCCGGACCCGCTGCACTACACCAGCGCCTCGGACTTGGCCCTGCTCGCCGCCGCCATCATCCGCGAATACCCGCAGTACTACCCGATTTTCTCCCTGCGCGACTACACCTTCAACAGGGTCAACCAGGCAAATCGCAACCGCCTGCTTTGGCTCGACCCTTATGCCGACGGGCTCAAGAGCGGCCATACCGAAACCGCCGGGTATTGCCTGGTCGGTTCCGCCAAGCGCGACGGCCACCGCCTGATTTCCGTCCTGTTCGGCGCAGAATCCGACCGGCTGCGCGCATCGGAAAGCCAGAAGCTGCTGAATTACGGCTTCCAGAACTTCGACGCGGTGCGCCTGTACCGCAAGGACCAGCCGGTCGCCAGCATACGCATCTGGAAGGGCACGGAAAGCCAGGTCGGGATCGGCTTCCGTCATGATCTGTACCTGACCATCCCCAAGGGAACCTACCCCAAGCTCAAGGCCACACTGGAAACCTCTCAGCCGATCATCGCGCCCGTCAGCGGCGGCCAGCGCGTGGGCACGCTCAAGCTGACCCTGGATGGCGCACCCTATGCCGAGTATCCCCTGGTCACACTGCAAAGCATCCCGGTGGCCAACGTGTTCGCACGCGGGTGGGACAGCATGCAATTGATGTTCGAGTAACGAGCGCCGCGATGGCCATCTACCTGAATGGGCAGTTTTTACCGATCGAAGACGCCAGGATTTCCGTTCTGGACCGCGGCTTCATCTTCGGCGATGGCGTGTATGAAGTGATCCCCGTCTATTCCCGCAAGGCCTTCCGCCTCGAAGAACACCTGCGCCGCCTGCAGCACAGCTTGGACGGCATCCGGCTGGTCAACCCACACAGCAACAGGGAATGGGCAGGCATCATCCAGGAACTGGTCGCGCGCAACCCCGGCGACGACCAATACCTGTACCTGCACATCACGCGCGGCGTCGCGAAACGCGATCACGCCTTTCCCAATCCGCCGGTCATGCCTACGGTGTTCATGATGAGCAGCCCCCTGCCCGCCCCGCCGGCCGGGCTGCTGCAGAGCGGGGTGTGTGCCGTGACCGCAACCGACAACCGCTGGCTGCGCTGCGACATCAAGGCCATCGCGCTGCTGCCCAACGTGTTGCTGCGCCAGGCGGCTGTCGACGCTGGCTGCGCGGAGACAGTTTTGATCCGCAGGGATCCGGATGGCGAGGACGGCTTCCTGACCGAGGGCGCGGCCAGCAATATCTTTGCGGTCAGGAACGGAAAACTGCTCGCCCCGCCCAAGGACAACCTGATGCTGCCGGGCATCACCTACGACGTGATCCTGGAGATCGCTGCCGCCAGCGGCATCCCGCATGAGGTGCGCAGGATTCCGGTCGCGGAAGTATTCGCGGCCGATGAACTTTTGCTCACCTCATCGACCAAAGAGGTCCTTGCCATCACGCAACTGGACGGCAAGCCGGTCGGAACGGGCAGGCCCGGCCCGTTGTTCGCCAGGCTGCACGGGCTGTATCAGGCCTTCAAACGCGACGTGATGCGCGCCTAGCGGCAAGCCAAGCCCTTCCGTGAACCCGCTGGTTCGTACCGAACCGCCCCAACAACATGAGCAGACCACAATGAACGAATTGCAGAAACCCGAATTAACCGCCAGCCTGATCGAGTACCCATGTGATTTTCCGCTGAAAATCTTCGGATTGCAGCAGGCGGGCTTTGCGCAAGCCGTGCTGGAAGTGGTCACCCGTCACGATCCGGATTTTGTCGCCGCCAGCATGGAGATGCGCTCCAGCAAGACCGCACGATATCTCAGCCTGACCTGCACCGTGCGCGCCACCTCGCGCGAGCAACTCGACGCCCTGTACCAGGAACTGTGCGACCACCCATCCATCGTGATGGTGTTATGACGACCGACGCGGCTACGCACATCGGACACATTGCCCCGCCGGTCATCCACACGCTCGGCATGGTCGACTACCTGCCGACCTGGGATGCGATGAAACGTTTCACCGCCGGACGCACTGCCGACACCCGCGACGAGATCTGGCTGGTGCAGCACCCGCCGACCTACACCCAGGGGCTGGCCGGCAAATCCGAGCACCTGCTCAATCCCACTAACATTCCGGTCGTCAAAATTGATCGCGGCGGACAGATCACCTACCATGGTCCGGGACAGATCGTCGCCTACTTGCTGCTCGACATGCGCCGCTGGAAGATCGGCGTGCGCGACCTGGTGAGCATGATGGAACAGGCCGTGATCGACCTGCTCGGCGAGTACGGCGTGGCGGCGCAGAGCCGCGCCGACGCCCCGGGCGTGTATGTTGATGGGGCGAAAGTCGCCGCACTGGGGCTGAAGATTAAGAACGGTTATTGCTACCATGGCTTGTCGCTCAATGTCGACATGGACCTGAAGCCTTTTCATCATATCAATCCCTGCGGTTATGCGGGACTGCGCGTCACCCAGACCTGCGAGCTGGGGGTTGCGGTTCCGCTCAACGAACTGCAGGCCGAGCTGGCGCAGAACCTGATACACGGATTACAGAGACACCTGGAAAGAAAGCAATCGCATGAGCAACACTGAACACGAACAGGCCGGCGCGACCGGCAAGCAAACCGGGAAGGAGAAAACCGCCCGCAACCCGATCAAGATCGTCCCGCTGCAGGAACGCCTGCGCAAGCCCGCATGGATACGCGTCAAGTCCGGCAGCGGCCAGGGCTACCACGAGGTGAAGCGTATGTTGCGCGATCACCAGTTGCATACGGTGTGCGAGGAAGCCTCCTGCCCGAACATCGGCGAATGTTTCAGCAAGGGCACGGCGACCTTCATGATTCTCGGTGACGTATGCACGCGGCGCTGCCCGTTCTGCGACGTGGCCCACGGCAAGCCCCTGCCACCGGATGCCGACGAGCCGGAAAACCTTGCTCGCTCCATCGGCCGGCTCAAGCTGAAATACGCAGTCATCACCAGCGTGGACCGCGACGACCTGCGCGATGGCGGCGCGCAGCACTTCGCCGATTGCCTGACGGCGATACGCGCCAGTTCACCCGAGACTCGGCTGGAGATCCTGGTGCCGGACTTTCGCGGCCGGCTCGACGAGGCGCTGGATGCGCTGGGCACCAGCCTGCCGGACGTGCTGAACCACAACCTGGAGACCGTGCCGCGTCTGTACAAACTAGCGCGCCCCGGCGCCGATTACGCGCACTCGCTGAAGCTGCTCAAGGATTTCAAGGCGCGGTTCCCGGAAGTGCTGACCAAGTCGGGCCTGATGCTCGGCCTGGGCGAGACCGATGAAGAGGTCCTCGCGGTGATGCGCGACCTGCGCGCCCATGACGTGAACATGCTGACCATCGGCCAGTATCTCCAGCCTTCTGACGGACATCTTCCGGTGCTGCGCTATGCGCCGCTAGAGTCGTTCGCGATGTTCGAGCGTGCCGCCAAGGAGATGGGCTTCAGCCATGCCGCCTGCGGCCCGATGGTGCGCAGCAGCTATTTCGCCGATGAGCAGGCGCTGCTGGCGGGCATGGCCTAGCCGCAGGTACCGTCTATTGTTCTGCCGTTGTACCTGCACCGCTTGTAGATGTATTATGGGCACACGAGACGCACCGATTTATACCAAGGAGAACATCATGAAAACACGCTATCTTATTGCCCTGACTGCCGCATTTTCCATTTCCTCCGCAGCCTTCGCCGCAGACGGCGAAAGCCTGTTCAGGCAGCACAAGTGCAATTCCTGCCACGCGATCGACAAAAAAGTCCTCGGCCCGTCGGTTAAGGATGTTGCGGCCAAGTACCAGGGTGATGCCAAGGCACAGGCCACGCTGGAAGCCAAGGTGCGCAGTGGCGGCAAGGGCGTATTCGGCACTATGCCGATGCCCGCAACCAAAGCTACCGTCAGCGATGCCGACATCAAGACCATAGTGGAATGGATGCTCGCCAGCAAGTAAGCCGTTGCGTTTGCTCAATCGACAAGGCCAGCACTAGCTGGCCTTGTCTTTTTACGGTCGTGCATCAATCCCGCTTGCGGCAGTTATGCCGCGCCCGGTGCCATTCCTGATTTCCATTTCCAGTCAATTCCATGCATTCCAGCCGGTTTTCCGCTCTCCAGCAACGGGAGCTGTCACGCTGACAGGGTATAATCACGCAAATTTTTCGCCTTGCCCCGAATGAACATTTTTTACGAAGAAGAAGGCAGTTTCAAGGTCGGCAGCATCATGACCGACAACACCACCTCCCTGCAGGTCGAAAGCCTTTCGGGCAAACGCAGCAAAGTGAAGGCGGCCAACGTGATGTTGCGTTTCACCCAGCCCGGTCTCGCCGAATTCATTCCACAGGCAGAATCGCTCGCCGATGGGATTGAGGTCGATTTCCTGTGGGAATGCTGCCCGCCAGACGAGTTCGGCATCGAGCAGATCGCCGCCGAATATTTCGGCCATGTGCCAAGCCCGCTGGAAACAGCGGCAGTCCAGCTGCGCCTGCACGGCGCGCCGATCTATTTCCACAAGAAGGGCAAGGGCCGCTACCGGGCCGCGCCGCCCGATGTGCTCAAGGCGGCGCTGGCCGGGGCCGAAAAGAAGCGCCAGCAACAGGCGCTGCAGGCGCACATGACCGAGCAGCTGATTGCCTCGACGCTGCCGGCGGAATTTACCGACCGCCTGCCGCAGCTGCTCTTCAAGCCGGACCGCAACACCCTAGAGGTCAAGGCGCTGGAAACCGCGTGCGCAGCAACCCATCTTTCCCCGGCTCACCTGCTGGAGCGCTGCGGCGCGCTGCCCTCCACGCACGACTACCATTTGCAGCGCTTCCTGTTCGAGCACTTCCCCAATGGCACCGGCTTCCCGTCTATCGAACTCGCCACCTGGGAGGAGTTGCCGCTGGCGACCGCCAGTGCCTTCAGCATCGACGATGCCAGCACGACCGAGATCGACGACGCGTTCTCGGTGGAGCGGCTGCCCAACGGCAACTGGCGCATCGGCGTGCATATCGCCGCCCCCTCCCTCGGCATCCTGCGCGACTCTGCAGGCGACAAACTGTCTGCGCAGCGGCTATCCACGGTCTACATGCCCGGACAGAAGATCACGATGCTGCCGGACAGCGTGGTCGAGGCATTCACGCTCTGCGCCGACCGCGTCTGCCCCGCGCTGTCGATGTACAACGAGGTGGATGCGACGACGCTGGAGTTGCTGGGCCATGAGAGCCGGGTCGAGCGGATACATATTGCAGCCAATCTCCGCCACGACACACTGGAACCGCTGTTCAACGAAGAAACGCTGGCGGCCGGCAAGCTGGACTATCCTTACGCGAGCGAACTGAGGCTGCTGTGGGACTTGGTCCTCAAGCTCGAAGCTGCCCGCGGCAAACCCTCGGACAACAACATCCAGCAGATTGACTACAACTTCACCATCGAGAATGATCGCGTCAGTATCACCCAGCGACGGCGCGGCTCGCCCATCGACAAGGTCGTATCCGAACTGATGATCCTGGTGAACAGCGAATGGGGCCGGCACCTTTCCGAACACGGCTTCGTCGGCATCTATCGCACCCAGCAGAACGGCAAGGTCAAGATGAGCACCGTTGCGGCGCCCCATCAGGGTCTGGGCGTGGCCCAGTACATGTGGTCCAGCTCGCCGCTGCGCCGCTATGTGGATCTGGTCAACCAGCGCCAGATCATTGCGATGCTGCGCGGCGGTGAACCGGCTTATCCGAAGAATGACACCGCGCTGTACACCGCAATGCGCGATTTCGACACGATGTACGCCATTTATAACGACTTCCAGCGCGGCATGGAACGCTACTGGTGTCTGCGCTGGCTATTGCAGGAGAAGGTCGAGCAGGTGGATGCCGTGGTGCTGCGCGAGAACCTGGTCAAGCTGACCGACATCCCGCTGGTCTTCCGTGCGCCTTCGCTGCCCGAGCTGCCTGCCAACACCCGGGTGCAACTGGCCATCGGCAAGATCGACCTGCTGGATATGGATATCGAAACCCGTTTCGTGGCCAAGCTGGAGGAAACTGTTTGATTACCGGGATTAAGCAATTATTGGCATCGCTCTCGGAATGGCTGCTATCCGCCATTTCATTTTCGATGATCTTCTCGTTGGCATTCCATGGCTTCGCGCTGTTCGGGATTGCGCTGGTCATGCCGGATCCGCGCAACACAAACAGTTTCACCCAGCCCCTGCAGGTCGTGCTGGTCAACAGCAAGTCCGACTCCAAGCCACTGAACGCCGACGCGCTCGCCCAGGCCAATCTGGATGGCGGCGGCAACACGCCGGATGACCGCCAGGCCAAGACCCCGTTGCCCACGCTGCGCGACGACCAGCGTTTCGTTCTGGAGAAGCACTCCAAGACGGTCACACAGCTCGAGGCCGAAAACAAGCGCGTGCTGACCCAGTTAAAGAGCGAATTTAGCGTGGATCAGCCCGAAATCAAGAAACAGAAGAGCATGGCCGCCAGCGACGGCGACGACCTGGTACAACGGGCGCTTGAGATCGCCCGCCTGGAGGCACAGATCAACAAGAACTGGGAGGCCTACCAAAAGCTGCCACGCCGCAAGTTTATCGGTGCGCGCACCCAGGAATACCGCTATGCCCAGTACATCGAGGACTGGCGCATCAAGGTCGAGCGCATCGGCAACCTGAATTACCCGGAACAGGCAAGGCGCCAGAAGGTTTACGGCAAGCTGCAGCTCAGCGTCTCCATCCGCAAGGACGGCAGCATCGAGACCATCGAGGTCAACCGCTCGTCGGGCCAGCGCATCCTGGACGCAGCCGCGATGCGCATCGTCAAGCTCGCCGGCCCCTATGCCCCGCTGCCGCCCAGCATCACCCAGGATACCGACATCCTGACGATCACCCGCACCTGGTCATTCACTCCCTCCGACCGCTTGGAAAGCGAGTAGTCCAATGACAGACCGGTACGCCGTCATCGGCAACCCAATCGCGCACAGCAAATCGCCGCAGATACACAGAATGTTCGCAGAGCAGACCCGGCAGGACATCTGTTATGAGGCTGTGCTCGCGCCGCTGGATGGATTCGCCGCAACCGTGGATCGCCTGCGCAAGGAAAGTTACAAGGGCTGCAACGTCACGGTGCCTTTCAAGTTCGAGGCATTCAAGCTTGCGACCAGTTTGAGCGATCGCGCTCAATTGGCTCAGGCGGTTAACACACTTAAGTTTGAGAGTGGTGACATTTTTGGCGACAACACCGATGGCGCGGGACTGATTACGGATATCGAAAATAACTTTCAATTTCAGCTGCGCGATAAACAAGTATTGCTGATGGGTACAGGTGGAGCTGCATATGGTGCGGCTTCGGCGTTAGTGAAAGTACATGCCAGGCTCGTGACTGTAGGTTATCGCACAAAGGATAAGGCCCAGTTGCTTGCAACGAGATTTAATCAGCGCCATGAATTAGTACATATAGTCGGCTATCCTGACATCAGGAACCAATTTGAGCTGGTCATCAACGCCACCTCCAGCGGCCTGTCCGATGAGATGCCACCGCTGCCTGAAACGGTCTTCGCTCCCGGCGCGCTGGCCTACGACATGATGTATGGTCGCGAGACACCGTTCATGAAGTTCGCTCGCGCGCATGGCGCCCGGGTGGCTGACGGGCTGGGCATGCTGGTCGAGCAGGCCGCCGAGGCTTTTTATATCTGGCGCGGGGTACGGCCCGAAACGGCTCCGGTCATCGCCGCGCTCCGGGGATAATGAGAAAGCGCCACGCCACTTATCGCCGCGCCTCGCAGATTGCAGCGGACAAACCCCGCGGCTGGTTACGCCGCTTGCTCGTCGTTGCGGTCGGCCTGATCGTGCTCTACCAGGTATGGCTGTTCCTGCACATCTGCTGGTGGATCAAGTTCAACCCTGCCAGCAGCGCCTTCATGGACTCGCGGCTGGAGGTCATGCAGGACAAGAATCCCGATGCCGAGTTGCGGCACAAATGGGTGCCCTATTCGAGAATCTCGAATCATCTCAAGCGCGCACTGATCGCCTCGGAGGACTTCCGGTTCGTCGACCATGAAGGCTTCGACTGGGAGGGCATCCAGAAGGCTTATGAGAAGAACCTGAAGAAGGGCCGGATCGTCGCGGGCGGCTCGACGATCAGCCAGCAGCTCGCCAAGAACCTCTTTCTCTCGACCAAGCGTACCCCATGGCGCAAGATTGAGGAGGCGATCATCACCGTGATGCTAGAGGCGGTGATGGACAAGCGGCGTATCTTCGAGATTTACCTCAACGTGATCGAATGGGGTGACGGCGTATTCGGAGCCGAGGCCGCTGCACGCCATTATTTCCGCACCAGCGCCGGACAGCTCTCCGCCGCCCAGTCTGCCAAGCTTGCCGCGATGGTGCCCAATCCCCGCTTTTATGACAGGCATCGCGATGCACCGGGTTTACAGCGCAAGTCCGCCCTGATCCTCGGGCGCATGGGTAGCGCCGAAATTCCCTGACAGCGCACCCGCGTTTTCTTTACAATAGCGCGCGTTTCGATGGACACGTGCGATGACCGAACCCGCTCCAGAACACCATTACACTGAAAATGTGCAGGAACACCTCAAGCAGGTGGAGTCGCTGCTGCACAAGCATGCCCTGCTGGAGGACGTCATCCACCGGCAGGAATTGCCGCGCGAGGACAGGCATGCGGTGCTCGATACCCTGATCCACAAGCAGCATCTTGCCGAGCTGCAGCGCAAACTCGACGGCATGCACCCGGCAGACATCGCCTTCATACTTGAAGCGCTTCCCATCGAACAGCGTCTGCTGGTCTGGGACATGGTCAAGGCCGAACGCGACGGCGACATCCTGATCGAGGTCTCGGATGCGGTTCGCGAATCGCTGATCGCATCGATGAACCTCGACGAGTTGCGCGCGGCCGCGACGCAACTGGACACCGATGAACTCGCCGACCTTGCTCCCGACCTGCCGAAGAACGTCATGCGCGACGTATTCCGCTCTCTCTCGATCGAGGAGCGCGAACAGTTGCGTGAGGCAATGTCCTACTCGGAGGATTCAGTCGGTGCGCTGATGGATTTCAGCATGATCCAGGTCCGCGAGGATGTCACGCTGGAGGTTGTCTCCCGCTACCTGCGCCGCTTCGACGTGCTGCCGGACCACACCGACCAGGTGTTCGTGGTCGACCGCGATGATCATTTCAAGGGTGTGCTGCCCATCAACCTCATCGTCGTCAACGAACCCGAAGTCGTGGTTGGCGCGCTGATGCTGACCGAAACCATACAGCTGCATCCAGAGGACAAGGCCGGTCAGGCCGCCCAGGCTTTCGAGCGCTATGACCTTGTGTCCGCACCGGTGATCGACGATGACAACAAGCTGGTCGGACGCGTGACGGTTAACGTGGTGCTGGATTTCATTCGCACCGAGTCCGAAAACGACCTGCTCAATCAGGCCGGCTTGCGTGAAGAGGAAGATATTTTCGCGTCCGTATGGAAGAGTGCAAAGAACCGCTGGATGTGGCTGGCAGTCAATCTGGGCACCGCATTTTTTGCGTCGCGGGTAATCAGCAACTTTGAGGGAACTATCGAGAAAATCGTCGCACTGGCGACACTGATGCCCATCGTTGCAGGCATCGCGGGCAACTCGGCCAACCAGACCACTGCCATCATCGTCCGCTCACTGGCGCTGGGTCAGGTCACGCCGGGCAATGCCCGCAGGCTGCTGCTCAAGGAGCTGGCGATCAGCGGCTTCAACGGCGTGGTTTGGGGCGGCGTGGCGGGATTGTTCGCCTACTTCCTGTATCACAGCGTGGCGCTCGGCGTCGTGATGACCAGCGCGATGCTGCTCAACCTGATGGTAGGCGCCATCGTCGGTTTGTCGATTCCGCTCGCCATGCAGAAGCTAGGCCGCGATCCCGCCATAGGCTCGAGCGTCATGATCACCGCCATTACCGATAGCGGCGGATTCTTCATCTTCCTGGGCTTGGCCGCGATTTTCCTGGCCTAGAATTTCACGATCCCATCCGGCGAGGCCCGCATGCACGCGGTCGCTTCCGCATGACCCGACATCAGCGGAGATTCCATCCATCAGGGGAAAAAGGGCGAGGAAGCAGACTGCCACGCCCCTTGCGTGACCCTATTACGCGCCCAGAATGCCCTTGCCTGCCGGTTTTGCTGCTGCTTTTTTGGCTGGCTTCTTGGCTGCGGCTTTCTTGGCAACCGGCTTGGCTGCGGCTTTCTTGGCTGCCGGCTTCTTCGCAGCAACCTTTTTCACTGCCGGCTTGGCGGCTGCGGCTTTCTTGGCTGCTGGCTTCTTCGCAGCAACCTTTTTCACTGCCGGCTTGGCGGCTGCGACTTTCTTGGCTGCTGGCTTCTTCGCAGCAACCTTTTTCACTGCGGGCTTGGCGGCTGCGACTTTCTTGGCTGCCGGCTTCTTCGCAGCAACCTTCTTCACTGCGGGCTTAGCGGCTGCGGCTTTTTTGGCAGCTGGCTTTGCTGCGGCTTTCTTCGCTACGGGCTTTTTTGCTGCGGGCGTCTTTGTTGTTGCCATTTTAATTCTCCAGTTAATTTAGAACTTTTCCATGACTCACTGCACATCCAAACGCCCGTAACTTGCGTGAGACGCTTGCGGCACCGGCACTGTATCCACGTTTAAAAAAACACGCAACAAATTTCGCACGATTTGCAAGCGTTTTCAGATAATTTTTTCTGACGCGTACAACTGCTCCACCGTCTCCCGTTCGCGTATCAGGTGCACTTCATTTCCGTCCACCATTACCTCCGCAGCACGGGGCCGGGTGTTGTAGTTCGAGCTCATGCTCATCCCATACGCACCTGCGGAAAGCACGGCCAGCAAGGATTCCGGCGCGATCGCCAGTTTCCGGTCGTGCCCGATGAAGTCCCCGGTTTCGCAGATCGGCCCAACCACTTCATAGCGCTGCGCCGAGTGCGCTTCGCGTCGGACAGGACATATTTCGTGGTAGGCATCGTACAGCGCGGGGCGCATCAGGTCGTTCATCGCGGCATCCACAATTGCGAAATTTTTCTCCTCGCCGTGCTTGAGGTATTCGACGCGGGTCAGCAACGCGCCCGCATTGCCGACCAGCACCCGGCCCGGCTCGAGGACGATCTTCTCCTTGCGACCGTCCAGCGCCGTCAGCAGCGCCGCCACGTAATCGGCAATCGCCGGTGGCTTCTCGTCGCTGTAACGTATCCCCAGGCCGCCGCCCAGGTCCAGGTGTTCGAGGCGGATGCCCTCGGCGGCCAGCTGATCCGCCAGCGCCAGTACCTTCTCCACTGCGGCGATGAACGGGCTGGTCTCGGTCAGTTGCGAACCGATGTGGCAATCCATGCCGGTGATGCGCAGGTTGGCCATGCCGCTTGCCTTGCGGTACAGCGCGATGGCCTCGTCATAAGCGACGCCGAACTTGTTCTGCTTCAGGCCGGTGGAAATGTAGGGGTGGGTCTTCGCGTCCACGTCCGGGTTGACCCGCAGGCTGATCGCCGCGACCTTGCCCATGCTCGCTGCCACCTCGTTGAGCCGGTCGAGCTCGGGTGCCGACTCGACGTTAAAGCACAGGATGCCCGCGTCCAGCGCCATGCGCATCTCGGCCACGCTCTTGCCCACGCCAGAGAACACCACCTTGCCGGCATCGCCGCCGGCCGCCAGCACGCGCTGCAGCTCGCCCCCCGACACGATATCGAAGCCGGCGCCGAGACGCGCGAACAGGTTGAGGATCGCCAGGTTGGAATTGGCCTTCACCGCATAGCACACCAGATGCTCCCTGCCCTGCAGCGCTCGGGTAAATTCCCGGTAACCCTCAGTCAGCGCTGCGCGCGAATAGACATAGCAGGGCGTGCCATACTGCTCGGCTATGTTGCCGAGGTCCACGCCTTCTGCATACAGGCTGTCCTGCCGGTACTGGAAATATCCGCTCATGGCTGCGCCCCCTGTCCGGGCTGAACTGGTGCCGCCTGATCCGGTGCCGTCTGGACAGCCGGTGCGGCTTGCGCTTCAGGCTGTGGCGGAGGCATGAACAAACCGCCCTTGCGTCCGCATCCCTGCAGGGCAACGAGCAATATCAACAATATGCCGGCAATACGCATGACTGGATTCTTTCCTGAATAAAAAAACGAGCGGGATTATATGACGGAATGCAGGCTGGGCCGCTCCGGCATTTCGCCCCTGCGAATGCACTGCAGCCGATGCGGGAAATGCCAGGCGGCGGATACATCTGGGAGGAGACGGTCGGCATGCGACTTTACGCCTGGCAGGACGTACTCTAATGCCGATACCCGCTCCCGTGAATGCGTCATATTGTCGCAGGGTATAGTGCGGGCCGGTCGCGCCGCTATTCCGCTACGCCATAGCCGCGCAACTCGGCACGACATTTCCGGTAGTCCGGACACACGCCCTCCACCACCCGCCAGAACGCTGGCGAATGGTTCATCTCGACCAGATGCGCCAGCTCGTGCACCACGACGTAGTCGATCAGGTGCAGTTCCATCTTCACCAGCTGCCAGTTCAGGCGCACCACGCCGTGGCTGGTGCAGCTGCCCCACTGAGTCCGGGCCGAGGTGAGCTTGATCTCGCGCGGCGCGACACCCATCAGCGGGGCGAAGTAGTCCACGCACTCGCCGAACACCCGCATCGCCTCGTTCCGGTACCAGTGCGTCACGGCCTTCTCGATGCGCGCCGCCTCCGCATCCGGGCCGACCGGCACATGCAGGACATCGCCAATCATTCGCGGCAGCGCACCGCGCGCCTTCTCGGTCAGCAGCAGCGTGAATTCCTCGCCGCGAAACGGGATGCGCTCCCCGTGCGCCCAGCGGATGACCGGCCGCTGTCTGGACTGCCATCCGTCCAGCTTCTCCACCACCCACTGCGCCTTATCCTGCAACACGCTGAGCAGCCATTTTTCCGACGCCCGCAGCGGCACGCTGACGGTCAACCCGCGCTCGTCGATGCGCAGGCCGATGCTGCGGCGGCGTCCGCTGCGCTTCAGGGTGTAGGAGATGTTCTTTCCAGCAAGGAGCGCCGCGCGTTGCTCGACTCCGGGCGACTCGGCCATGCCAGGCACCGCGATCAGTGGGGAAGCTGCTGGATCTCGTTCTCGATCCAGGCTTCGGCGCGCGCGTTGATCTCGTCGGCCTTGAGACCTTCGGTGCGGATCGGCTCGCCGATGCTCATCGTGATCAGCCCGGGATGCTTGCTGAACGCGTTGCGCCCCCACAGCCGGCCGGCATTGTGCGCCACGGGCACGACCGGCACGCCGCTGCTGGCCGCCAGCATCGCGCCGCCGATCTTGTATTTGCCGCGCTGGCCGTACGGCACCCGTGTGCCCTCCGGGAAGATCACCACGCAGAACCCGTCGGCCAGCCGCTCCTTGCCCTGCTTCAGAAGCTGCTTCATCGCACCCTTGCCGTCACTGCGGTTGATCGCGATCGGGTTGCTCAACGCCAGGCCCCAGCCGAAGAACGGCAGCCACAGCAGCTCGCGCTTGAGCACCCACACCTGCGGCGGGAAGACCACCTGCAGCGCGAATGTCTCCCACGCCGACTGGTGCTTGCACAGCACGATGCAGGGTTCCTTTGGAATGTTTTCCGCGCCGCGCACCTCCATCCGGATATCGCAGATCACGCGCAGCAGCCACATCATGCTGTGTGCCAGACCGGAGATCACGCGATAGCGTGCGTGCGGCTTGAACGGAAAGGTGAACAGCACCATCGTGGCGTACAACGGCACCCAGATCAGCTGCACCACGAAGAAGATCAGTGAACGGAGGATCAGCATATCAAACCAGCGTCGCAACGACTGCCGCAAGATCAGGATAAACCAGTGTGCCATCCGGCAACCCGCCGGCCGCCTGCGTCTTCCTGCCCTTGCCGGTGAGTACCAGATAGGGGCGGGCGCCCAGCGCAGCCGTCGCCTGCAGGTCGCGCAGCGAGTCGCCCACCGCCGGCACCCCCGCCAGGCTGGTGTTGTAGCGTGCCGCGATCTCCTCCATCATCCCGCTTTTGGGCTTGCGGCAGCGGCAGTTGCTCTCGCTGGTATGCGGGCAGAAGAACACCGCGTCGATACGCGCGCCGACCTGGGCACAGGCTTTGTGCATCTTGTCGTGGATCGCGTTCAGCGTCGGCATGTCGAACAGTCCGCGCCCGATGCCGGACTGGTTGGTCGCCACCACCACACGGTAGCCGTCCTGGTTCAGCCGCGCGATCGCCTCCAGGCTGCCGTCGATCGGCTTCCACTCCTCGGGGTTCTTGATGAACTGGTCGGAGTCGTGGTTGATCACGCCGTCGCGGTCGAGAATGATTAGCTTCATGATGCCAGCCTCGAAATGTCGGAGGTCTGGTTCATCAGACGTTCCAGCTCCCGCAACAACACGGCGCGGTTCAGGCGCAGCGCCTTGTCCTCATCCATAACCATCACCCTGTCAAAGAAATCGTCGATGAACGGCTTGAGCGTGACCAGCGTCTTCAGGTTGTTAGTGTAATCGCCGCGATCCAGGTAGTTCTGCGCCATGGGCATGATGTCGCGCATCGCCTTGTACAACTCAATCTCTGCGGCTTCCTTCAATGATTCAAGTTTGATCCCTGCTGCCTCGAAATTGCTGAGTTCCTCTCGGTTCTTGCGCATGATGTTCTGCACGCGCTTGTTGGCGGCCGCAAGGTCCTTTGCCACTTCCAGCGCGGCAAAGGTGCGTACCCCTTGCAGACGGGGCAGCGCCTCGTGCAGCCTGCCATTCAGCACCGTCAGCACCGCCTCGATATGTGCCACATCGAAATCGCGTTCGCGCAGGTAGCCGCGCAAGCGGTCCAGCATGAAGGCCTCGACATCCTGCGCGACGGTCGCGCTCAGCATGCCCTCGGGGAAGTTGTCGGCCGCCGCTTTGAGCAAGGCTTGCAAATTCAGGTCCAGCGGGGTCTCGATCAGGATGCGCAATATCCCCAGCGCTTGGCGGCGCAGGCCGAACGGATCCTTGTCGCCGGTGGGAATCTGGCCGATGCCGTAGATTCCCAGCAGGGTCTCCAGCTTGTCGGCCAGCGCCAGCGCGCAGGCGATACTGCCCTGCGGCAGCGCATCGCCGGCGAACCTGGGCCGGTAATGAGCCTCGATCGCATCCGCGACTTCGGGATTCTCGCCGTCGTGCAGCGCGTAGTAGCGCCCCATGATGCCCTGCAATTCCGGGAACTCGCCGACCATGTCGGTGATCAGGTCGGCCTTGCACAGCCGGGCCGCCAGCTCCGCGTTCGCCTTGTCCGCGCCCAGCAGGCGCGCGATGGTGCCGGCCAGCGTGGCGATGCGCTCGACGCGCTGCAACTGGCTGCCCAGCTTGTTGTGGTAGACCACCTTGCCGAGCTTTTCGACGCGCGACTCCAGCGGCCTCTTGCGGTCCTGGTCGAAGAAGAACTTCGCATCGGCCAGGCGCGGGCGCACCACGCGCTCGTTGCCGCCGATCACCAGGCTGGCATCGTCAGGGCGGATGTTAGAGACGATCAGGAATTTATTCGTGAGCCTGCCCGCAGCGTCCAGCAGCGGGAAGTATTTCTGGTTGGCCTTCATCGTCAGGATCAGGCACTCCTGCGGCACCTCGAGGAAGGTTTCCTCGAACCTGCCGAGCAACACGTTGGGACGCTCGACCAGCGCGGTCACCTCGTCCAGCAGCGCCTCGTCCTCGATTGGGTGGAGGCTCTCCCGGGCGGCCGCCTCAGCCAGCTGCCGGGCGATCTCGGCACGGCGCGCTGCGAAACTGGCGACCACCGCCCCCTCGCTTTCCATCTGGCCCGCATAGCTGTCGGCGTCCTTCAGCACCACCATCAGGCTGTCGGCCTCGAAGCGGTGCCCCTGGGTGGTGCGGCCCGCCGTCAGCCCCAGCACGGTCACCGGCACGATCTCGGCGCCGTGCAGCGCGACCAGCCCGTGCGCGGGGCGCACGAAGTTCACGCTGCTCCAGCCATCCTCTAACTGGTAACTCATCACCTTGGCAATCGGCAGCTTCGCAAGCGCCTCTGCCAGCGCACCCTGCAGCCCTTCTGTCAGCGTCGCGCCCTTTACCACGCTGTCGAAGAACAGCGCCTCGGTCTTGCCGTCCGGCGCGCGCTTGAGCTGCGCCAGCACCGACGCATCCGCCCCGAGGCTCGCAAGTTTCTTCAGTAGCGCCGCCGTCGGCTGGCCGTTCGCATCCAGTCCAACGCTGACCGGCATCAGCTTCTGCGACACCGGTTTGTCCGCCGCCTGCGCCGCGACGGCGGCGACATGCACGCCGAGGCGGCGCGGCGATGCGTAGGCGGTAACCGCCGACCCGGCGGCCACCAGCCCCTGCGATTTCAGGCACGCAAACAGCGTCTCGGCAAAATTGTCTCCCAGCTTCTGCAGCGACTTCGGCGGCAACTCCTCGACAAACAACTCCACCAGCAGATTCTTCGTTGTCATGTCAGGCCGCCTTCTTGTTGTCGAGTTGCGCAACGACTTCCTCGGCCCAGGCCTTCGGCGCCATCGGGAAGCCCAGCCGCGCGCGGCTGTCGAGGTAGCTTTGCGCAACACTTCTTGCAAGGTTGCGGATACGCCCGATGTAGGCCGCGCGCTCGGTCACCGAGATCGCGCCTCGCGCGTCCAGCAAGTTGAAGCTGTGCGCGGCCTTCAGTACTTGTTCATAGGCCGGCAGTGCCAGCTGCTGCTCCATCAGGTGCTTGGCCTGTTTCTCGTAGCTGCCGAACGCGCCGAGCAGGAACTCTACGTCGCTGTGCTCGAAATTGTAGGTGGACTGCTCCACCTCGTTCTGGTGGTACACGTCGCGGTAGCTCACGCCCTCGGTCCAGGCCAGGTCGAACACGTTCTCGACGCCCTGCAGGTACATCGCCAGCCGCTCCAGACCGTAGGTGATCTCGCCGGTGATCGGCTTGCAGTCGATGCCGCCGACCTGCTGGAAATAGGTGAACTGCGTTACCTCCATGCCGTTCATCCACACTTCCCAGCCCAGCCCCCAGGCGCCCAGCGTCGGGTTCTCCCAGTCGTCCTCGACGAAGCGGACATCGTTCTTCTTCAGGTCGAAACCCAGCGCCTCCAGCGAGCCCAGGTACAGGTCGAGGATGTTTGCCGGCGCGGGCTTGAGCACCACCTGGAACTGGTAGTAATGCTGCAGGCGGTTCGGGTTCTCGCCGTAGCGCCCGTCCTTAGGGCGCCGCGAAGGCTGCACGTAGGCGGCCTTCCACGGCTCGGGACCGAGCGCGCGCAGGAAGGTCGCCGTGTGCGACGTCCCCGCGCCGACCTCCATGTCGTAGGGCTGCAGCAGCGCGCAGCCCTGCTTGTCCCAGTAATTCTGCAGCGTCAGGATGATTTGTTGAAAGCTGAGCCCTTGGCTGAGCTTTGGTGAAGACTCATGCCCGCTTGCGGGCTTTATGTCGGAACCAAAATTAGGCATCGGTTGTTATCAGGCGAATGCGAAAGCGCGCATTTTACTGGTTTTCGGGTGCGTTGTTATGCGTTGATGAGGATACTTTCCGGCAGGTTGCGTTCCGGCGCGGTTGTTGCAATGCCACACCCATCTTGTCGCGGACAAGATCGGGCAGTTTCGGGGAACGGTCAAACAATGGAGAAACAGAATGTTTTCCAGCGATTTAGGCCTGTACACCCCGCTCCGTGTGATGTGTAGATTGGCACATCGAGGGTCGGGCTGCATGGCTAATCTCTAACCGAGTTTCATGAGAACGGAGCTCCGGTGTCGCTAGGGCATACTTCAAGCTTGGCTGCTTGTGTATTTAGTTAGCTTGATAGCGTCGATCAAGGTATCAATATTGTGAGCTGATTCAGTCCGTATGTGCCATAAGTATAATCTGGCGTCCTGCCAACCAGATAGTTGATGTCAGCGGAAGGCGCTGAAAAATTACCGTCGTATCCATAAGCAAGCCCTGCAACCTCGAATGTAGGTACGGACTGGTCGACAGCAACCGTAGATACAGTCGTATTGGAACTGTAGACGATGCCGGTGATAGTGACATTATTCGGATTATTGATGATCCAGTTCTGTGAACTGTACGAACTCAGAAACAAGAACACCTTGCTGGCTGCTGTTCCGTTCAAGGTCACGGTACTGTTATTGTACAGATCAGCAGATCCATAGCTTCCGACATAAATGATCCGTGTGTTCCCATCGATCAGCGGCGAGATAAGGCCTATTGACTCACCCTTTGAATACATCGTATTGGTAGTGAAAGACACATTGAATCCGGTGGTGTGCCAATGGTTGTAATACTCGATTTTGATTTCGTGAACTCCTGGACTGAATACATGTTGAACAGTGTGAAGATTGTTCGACCATGAAGCTATATTCACACCGTCAATAAAAAGAGATACGTCCGACCAGTTGACATCAAAATTTATATCGATTGCCTTGGACTGGTTGAGTACCTCAATGTTGCCGGTCCAGATGGCGTGAAAATTTAGCGAGTCAATGCCATTAAAGTTTGAATAAATATAATTAATGGAAGGGCGGGCCACCGACTCTGAGGCCACCAAAACGGTACCGTTGTAGTATTCAGCTGTAAACGGTCCAATTTTCGTCATGTCAGGCGCGGCTGAAGTCGTGAATGTCCACGAATAGCCCGAACTCATTGCGTTACCCGCCAAGTCCTGAACACCGGTGGTGATAGTAGCTGTGTATGGGGTGTTATTGGCCAGTGGGGTTGACGGCGTAAATGTGGCGGTTGTGCCGTTGTACGTTACCGTTCCGGTGATGCCGCCAACCGTAAATGTCGAAGCGTTCACCGTGGCGGGATTTACAGCTTCACTGAATGTAGCCGTAACGGAAATATTGGTTGCCACTCCGGTTGCGGCGGTGACCGGGGTCACAGACAAGACTGCGGGCGGCGTCATGTCAGGCGCAGCTGAAGTCGTGAATGTCCACGAATAGCCCGAACTCATTGCGTTACCCGCCAAGTCCTGAACACCGGTGGTGATCGTAGCTGTGTATGGGGTGTTATTGGCCAGTGGGGTTGACGGCGTAAATATGGCGGTTGTGCCACTATACGTTACTGTTCCGGTGATTCCACCAACCGTAAATGTCGAAGCGTTCACTGTGGCGGGATTTACAGCTTCACTGAATGTAGCCATAACGGAAATATTGGTTGCCACTCCGGTTGCAGCGGTGACCGGGGTCACAGACAAGACTGCGGGCGGCGTCATGTCAGGCGCGGCTGAAGTCGTGAATGTCCACGAATAGCCCGAACTCATTGCGTTACCCGCCAAGTCCTGAACACCGGTGGTGATCGTAGCTGTGTATGGGGTGTTATTGGCCAGTGGGGTTGACGGCGTAAATGTGGCGGTTGTGCCACTGTACGCTACTGTTCCGATGATTCCACCAACCGTAAATGTCGAAGCGTTCACCGTGGCGGGATTTACAGCTTCACTGAATGTAGCCATAAAAGAAACATTGGTTGCCACTCCGGTTGCGGCGGTGGCCGGGGTCACAGACAAGACTGCGGGCGGCGTCATGTCAGACTCTGCTGATGTCGCACCGCCGCCGCAGCCAGCAAGCAACAGTGATAAAGCAGCGAGCAGACCCACTCCAAAATTTCCGGGAGTGCCATTAATCACTTTTTGAAAATTCATTCCCCCCCCTCGCAGCCAACATATTGAAAATAACCAATATTCAACTTGGGTGCCAACGCTCCGCCAGCAACATAACCTGTGCGCCGTTTAATAGCAACATTTAAAATGTGGTTGGTTAATGAGTATGAATCAAGAATCAATAGGGTCGTCGAATCTGCGCTTTACTCTCCCAAGCTGAGTCAGCTCCCGTTTCTCCGCCCGTTTCAACGCCTTGATCTCCCTCTCGCGCCGGGACGCAGCTGACCGGTCCGCGCAAGGCTCGGTGTACACCAGCTCGACCGGCACACGCACCCGGGTGTATTTCGACGCCGTTCCTGCGTTGTGCGCGGCGAGGCGCTTTTCTAGGTCGTTGGTGATGCCGCAGTACAGCGTGTCGTCGGCGCAGCGCAGCAAGTAGCAGTGCCAGCTACTCACCGCGCCGCTTCCAAGCGTAGGCCAGCATTGCGATCAATACCAGCAGTACTGCGGCATTGCCCCAGCGCACATAGGGAGTAGTGCCCGCGTAGCCCTGCGCCTCGCCGAGCAGCACGCCCTCCTCGTGTTGCGGCAGCTCGGCCTGCATGCTGCCGTCGGCGCCGATGATTGACGTGAGGCCGGTGTTGGTGGCACGCAGCAGCATCCGGCCGGTTTCCAGCGCGCGAAGCCGGGATATCTGGTTGTGTTGCGCGGCGGCGTGGGAGTGTCCGTACCAGGCATCGTTGGTGATATTCACCAGCAGTGTGGCCTGCGGCAGCGTGCGGATGATCTCCTCGCCAAACACGTCCTCGTAGCAGATGTTCACCGCGATGCGCTGCCCGGCGATCTCCAGCGGCGGCTGCACCGCGTCGCCGCGCGCGAGGTCGCCCATCGGGATGTCGAGTACGCCGTTGATGAACCAGCCGAGCAACGGGCGCAGCGGGATGAACTCGCCGAACGGCACCAGATGCTGCTTGCGGTAGTACTGTTCCCCGGCGGAGCCGAGCGTGAACGCGCCGTTATAGTAGCTGCCGTTGCTGCGCTCGAACGCGCCGATCAGCATGTCTCCGCCGCTCTTTCTGGCGTGATCGCGCAGCTGCTCGACCATAAACGGCGGCACTTCGTGGCGCAGCAGCGGCAGCGCGGTTTCCGGCAGTACCGTCAGCCGCGTCTCTTGTTGCTGCGCCAGGTAGCGGTAGGTCTCCAGCGTGCCGATCAGCGCGTCCTCCCTGAACTTCAAATCCTGCGGGATGTTGCCCTGAACCAGCGCGACGCTGAACCGTTCGCCCTCCGGCTGGGTCCACGCAACGGTGCGCAGCAGCGCGCCTGCACCCCAGATCAGGAGCAAAACTGCCAATGCCAGCCTGCCCGGCTTGCTGCGATGCCGATCCCAGAGCAGCGCCAGCAAGCCGGCGCTGACCGCCGCTACGAGCGACACACCGTACACGCCCAGCAGCGGCGCGTAGCCGGCCAGCGGGCCGTCGCTGTGCGCGTAGCCCAGCGTCAGCCACGGGAAGCCGGTAAAGATGATGCCGCGCAGCCACTCGACCAGCACCCACACGGCGGGCATCACCGCGAGCAATCGGACAGGGTTTGCGGACTTGAAACGCGCCTGCACATAGCCGGTCAGCGCGGGAAACAGCGCGAGGAACGCCGCAAACAGCAGCATCGCGAGCAGCGCCAGCGGCATCGGCATGTAACCGTAGTCGTGCAGCGCAACGTAGATCCAGCCTATTCCAGCTGCGAACAGCCCGACCCCAAACATGAAGCCCAGCCTTGCGGCGAGGCGCGGCGATCCGGCGCGCGACCACAGCACGAAAAGCGCCGCGAGTGTCAATACCGGGATGGGGAAGATGCCGAACGGCGCGAAGCCGGACACGCACAGCACACCGGCCAACAGCGCGGCGGCGTGGGAGTTTTTCAAAATATTCATGGCGCGGATTGTCGCATGCCGGCCCGCGTGATTGCGAGAAGGCTGATCGCCGCTCAGGTCAGGTTGAACGCGATCGGGATCTGGAAGCGTTTGGTGACCGCGATGCCGCCGACCCGCGCCGGGACGAAGCGCCAGCCGCGCACCGCGCGCAGCGCCGCATCGTCGAGGACCTCACGCCCGCTGCTCTGCTGCACGATGACCTCGCCGGGGGTGCCGTCCGCGAGCACCTCGACCTCGATCACCACCTTGCCCTGCCAGCCCATCCTTCTTGCGGCCAGCGGGTAGCCCGGCTGCGGATTGTTGAGGTAGGCGGCGCGGTAGTCCGGCTCGAGGTCCGGCAAGCCGGGCGCGGCGGCCTGTGCTGGTTCGGCATGCGCCGGTTCGGCTGCGGCTGGCTGCGGTTCGGCGACAGTCGATTGTGTCTTGTGCTCAATTGCCCTTTTCTGCGGCACCGCATGACGCGGCGCCTGCGCGCCGGCGAGGCTGACCGACAGCTCCCGCGCTGCGGGCGCGCTCAGTCCGGGCGCGGCCAGCCAGGGCTGCGCCAGCACCACGGCGTGCGCGACAACCACGCAGGCCATGATGACCGCACGCTGCGGCAGCGGCAGCGCGCTCTGGAAGACCGGAACGGACAGGGCGACGTTCATCTGCGTCCCTTCCCGGCCGCGCCGACATGCAGGTTGATCCAGCGCTCGGTGGCGTCGAACCCGATCTTGCCGCTTTGCGCGGTGGCCATACCGTCGGCGGCGAAGAAATAGGTGCGCGGCAGCTCGCCGTACCATCCGGGATCGACCTGGTGGCGCAACCGCTCGGTGTAGTCGTCGGCGAACACCCAGGATTCGGAGCGCTGCAGCGCGTAGCGCCCGATCACCGATTGCAATTCCGCCTCGCGATCCGGCGTGTCGGTCGAGACCAGCACCACCTTCAGCGCCGGATACTTGGCTTGCAGGCTGCCAAGTATTTCCAGGTCGTCGCGACAGTGGGTGCAGTCCAGCGACCACAGTGCGAGGATGAAAGGCTGATCCCGATGGGCCGCCAGGATCGCCTGCTGGCTGCCGCGCACATAGGGCTGGGTCTGCTGCGCGGCGGCACCGGCCGCGCCCGGACACAGCACCGGACACAGCAACAGAGCGGCAGCCAGCCATCTCATCGCGCCTGCTCCCGGGTGAGGGGTATCGCGATCACGCGGTGGCCCTCCGCGACGCTGTTCCACGACAGGTAGGCGCTAGCGCCGTCGCCAGCCAGCAGTGGATGGTCGGACGGCCCGGCGGTGGAGGCAATCCTGACCGGTGCGGTCCAGGTCCTGCCGCCGTCGGCGGAGTTCATCCGGAGGATACCGGTGGTCTCGCCGTCGAACTCCTTCCAGACGATCACCACCTGCCGGCCCAGGCTCAGCACGTGCGGATGGGCGGCCTGCCGGTTGAAATTGCCGAAGTTGAGCGGCGCCGGGAAGGTCCGCCCGCGGTTCGCCGAGTTCGCATAGAACAGGCCGTGGCGCTGCTCGGCGTTGTTGAACCAGACTGCATGGTAGACGCCGTCATCCGCGATCGACAGCGCCGGGCCGTGGTGCGGGCAGGCATCGAGCTCCCAGTTGTCGCGGCTCAGGCGCACCGGCTGCGATTTACCGTCCAGCCGCAGTAGCGCATGGTCGCGCGTGTTCTTGCCGAAGATATGCCGCCAGGCGATCACCGGCGCACCGTCGGTGTCGATCGCGATCGCGACGCGGCAGCATTCGCAGGAATGTTCGGCCGCCTTTTTATTGGTTCCGAAACTCAGCCCTTCGTCGTCGGAGACCGCGTAATACACCGACAGGCCGGTGAATTTTTTGCCGCGCTGCTTGGCCGCGGCCGCGTCGCGCCGGTCCAGCCAGGCCAGGTAGACCTGTCCCTGGGAATTGATGCCCATCGCCTCGAAGCGGTGGGTGATCGGGTCCAGGTTGTCGTTTACGGTGAGCGGCGCGCTGAAGGTCTGGCCGCCGTCGGTCGAGCGGCTGAAGCGGATGTCGCCCGCGTAGGGCGTCTCCGAACTGCGCGTCCAGGAAACGTAGATATTCCCGTTGCGCGCCACTGCGATCTTCGGGCGGTTCTCGCCTTCGGCCGCGACGAATTCGGCCTGCGGATTGACCATGACCGGGGCGCCCCAGGTCGAACCTTTGTCGCCGGAGTGGCTGACTGTCACGTGGCCTGCACTGACCGCGGCGCGCCACACCCCGCCCTCTGCATCGAATGCCACGCTGACCGCGAGCGGCGCGCGCGCCAGCGCGGCCGCCCAGGAGGCCGACATGTCGCGTGGCTTGTGCTCGGCATGGTCTGCGGCCCAGCCCGCCGCACTGAACGTTAGGCAGGAAAAGAGCAGTGCCGATATTTTCGCGTTCATCGCTATTCTCACCTTCACTCCTGGCCGCCGCCGAACGCGTAGTTCAGGCCTATCATCACGCTGCGCGGCGCGCCTGCCGCATACTGGTCCTGGGTGAGCGGGTCGTAGGCCGCAACCGCCGGATTGCCGGTGTAGCTGCTGCTGGCCGTGTCGGCATACAGCTGGTCGGTCAGGTTGCGGCCCTGTAGCCAGGCTTCCCAGCCCCTGGCGAACTTGTAGCTACCGCGCAGGTTGAGCAGCGTGTGGCCGTCGTAACGCACGGTGTTCGCGTCGTTCATCCAGTAGTCGCTCTGTTTCACCACCTCAAGCGCCACCCGCATAGCCTGCATAGGCTTATAGCCGATCTCCAGCGTGGCCGTATTCGGTGCGGACTTCATCTCCTTGCCGCTGTAATCTACTTCCTTGCCGACCACGTCGGAAGCGCGGTAGTCCACATAGCGGTGGTGCGCGATCGAGGCGCCCAGCCGCCCGTCGAAGCGGTCGGCTTCCAGGTTCAGGCCCAGTTCCAGTCCCTCGCTGCGCGTACCGCCGGCGTTGCGGTTCTCGGAGGCACCCACCGCAGGGGTATAGGAGACGATCGTGTCGGTGCCGTCCAAGCGGTAGACCGCCGCGTCCAGCTTAAGCGCGTGGTCGAGGAACGCGACGCGCATGCCCAACTCGTAGTTGTTGTAGGTCGAGGGCTTCAGGTCGGGCACCGCACTCTTGGCGTAGAGCTGGCTCACCTCTGGCGGCGTGAAGCCTTGGCTGAGGTTCACGTATACGCTGGACTGCTCGCCAACCGCGTAGGTCGCTCCGAGCTTGGGACTGAAGTGCGCAAAGCTGCGCGTCTCAGAAGCCGCGCCGAAGTCTGCGCCCGGTGTCAGGTTGTTGGTGTAGTCGTAGGTAATGCTGTCGTGGCGCCCGCCGACGACCACACGCACCGCGTCCAGCGGCGACAGCTCCCACTGCAGAAACACCGCATGGTTGGCGATGTCGGTGTTGTAGTCGCGCACGCCGGTCGCATTGCTGGTGTTCGGCGCATAGCCGATATATACATTGGTCGCGGCATCCCGCGTGACATCCAGGTTGTCACTGCGGTAGCGGTTCGGGCTCAGGTCGTAGTACAGTCCGGCGATCAGGCGCGACGCCAGCATCTCGAATTCCTGCTGGTGCTTGATGTCCATGCCCAGCGACATCACGGCGTTGCTGTTGCGCGTGCCGCGATAGCCGGTCGGGCAGGCAGCGCCGACTGTGCACCGGCTGATCGTGTAGTTGGGCAGCTGGTCATGCTCGTTGCTGCGGGTGAAGACCGTCGCGCTGGTCATGCCGTCCGCGACCGTTTCGCTCTCCCAGCCCAGCGACAGCCGCGCGGTGTTGTCCTTGCGCCAGCTGAAGGTCTGGTAGCTCTTGCCGGGATTGGCGCGGTAATCGACTGGGTTCAGGCTACCCGGCGTCGCGGAATCCAGATGGTTGTAGGACCATACCGCGTGCAGCAGCGAGGTACCGCTCAGCGCGTAATCGGCGCGCAGCGTCGCGGAATCTTTGTTGCCGTTGCTGTACTGCTGCCAGTTATCGGCGGAACGGCGCGCGCTGTAGTGCGAGAAGCGCAGGCCGAAATCTCCCCAACTGTTGCTGGCCTCAGTATCCACGCGGCGATAGCCGGTCACAGCCTCGTTACGCAGGCCCAGGCTGGCCTCGGGCGCAGCCGACGGACGAGCGGTGATGAAATTCACCGCCCCGCCCACTGCGTTGCTGCCATACAGCGAGGAGGCGGCGCCCTTGACCACCTCGACGCGCTCGGCGCCGGACAGGTTGAGTTCGTTCAGTGAGTTGTGATTGAACACGCCCAGCGGGCGGATCGGGATGCCGTCTTCGAGGTACTGGTATACCGCATTGGTAGTGTTCGGCTGGCGGATGCCCATGCTGTGCTGCTCGTTGCCGAGGTCGGTCCAACTCACGCCCGCGATGCGGTTGATCACGTCGCCCATGGTCTTGGGCTTGTCGCGCTTCAGCGCCTGTCCGTCTACGACGCCGATGGCCAGCGGCGTCTCGGACAGCATGGTCTCGGCGCGCGAACCGGTCACCACGACCTCGTCCAGCCGCACGGCCGTCCCGCCGTTACCGGATACCACACCCTCCTCCGCCGCGCTGGCGGAGCCGATGAATACACAGCCCAGTACGAGCCATTTCCTGCCGGTAAACCGCCGCTTGCCCATTGCCCATCCCTCGCGTGTTTATTTTTATCGCGGGGATGCTACAGAGGGTGGCCGTTTACAGGAATGCGACAAATTGTCGCACCCGCATCGACCGGATTCGTTACGTAGGGGGGTCGATGCCCCGGACGGGGCATCGGGACTGACTTTGCGTCTTGATCAGGCAGCTATCTTCCTGCATTCCCTGTAGCAGGAAATACAGGCTTCACCGCATGCCTTGCATTCGGGATGCTTGTCCATCTTCCTGCATTCGTCCTCGCACTCCTTGCACAGGTCCATCGCCAGCCTGGCCATCTGTGGCAGGTGCTTCGAGTCCGCCGCCGCGAGTTGCTGCAGCGCGCCGCATGCGGCGATCACCTGATTGGAACTCTGCGCGCAGGCCGCCATCTCCTTGTCGCCCTGCCCCAGCAGCACCAGGCAGTGCTGCACGCACAGTTGCGCCTTCACGATGCAGTCCGCGGTGGCGGCCAGCAGCGCCTGGTTCGGGTTGGCGCTGTGCGCGTGGTGCGCATCGGTCTGCGCATGGCCCGCGTGGGCATGGTCGGCGGCCAAGGCACGGCCTGTGGTTGCCGCAGCCAGCAGCGCGGCCGCGCCGGTGAGCATCTCTCTTCTGTTCATCGTCTTCCCCTTTTGCATTACGGCCGCATCAAAACTGGAAGTTGGCTTTCAGCCACAGCATGCGGCCCATCTCATTGACCCGCGTCGTCGGTGCGGGAAAACCGGACACCATTGCTCCGCCCCGGCTCAGGTGCTCCGCATAGACACGGTCGGTCAGGTTGTCCACCCCCGCGCTGACCTGCACATCGCTGCTGGCGCGCCAGCTGCCGTTGACGGAGAGGATGGCGAAACCTGCGGTCCGGCCGATGTCCTGCCCGACTATATTACCCTGATTCACCGCATAGCTCTCCTGGTCGGCCACCATGCGCAGCAGGCCGCCGGCGTTCCACACGCCGTCGTCATAGGCCATGCCGATCCGGCCTTCTAGCGGCGCAATCTGGGCGAGCACGATGTCATCCGTGTCGTTGCTGCCACGGGTATAGGCCAGCGTGCCGTCCACCTTCCATTGCGGCGCGAACTGCCAGGTCGCCCCGGCCTCGCCGCCCCAGGTGGTCGCGTCTATGTTGCGGGTGATCTGTATGCCGGTGCGCATGCCCTTGGTGACGCCCGACTGGATCAAGATGAAGTCGCCGACCCTGCTGTAGAACGCCGAGATGGAGGCAGTCACGCCGCCCTGCTTCCAGTTCATGCCGATGTCCAGCTGATTGTTCTTCTCGGCGCGCGTTTCGAATGCGCTGAGCGTGGTCGCACTTTCCTTGCCGATCAGCTCCCAGTAGTCGGGGAAGCGCTCCGAGTGGCCCAGGCCCAGATATGCCGTGCCGGCATCGTTCGCGATGTCGCGCTCGTAGCGCAGGAAGCCGCTTTTGAGCTGCTCGCTGCGCGTCTGGTTGGCGGTGGGGTTGGGACCGACCACGCCCATCATGCCAGTGATGTTCATGCGCTGGTCCTGCGCCTTCCACCAGTCAGTGCGCAATCCGCCGATGACGCGCGTGGTGTCATCCAGTCCGTATTCGAGCTCGCCGAACAAACCGCGATTTTCGAACTGCGCATCCTCCATGCGCGCCAGACTTTCGTATGGCGTCATGTTCTGGTTCATCGTTGAGCGCACGGTGTGGGTGTTCTGCTGCATGTCCGCACCGACCTTGAGCTGCGTTTCCGTGCCCGCGTTCAGCGTCGCCTGTGTACGGCCGCCGGTGGTCAGGCGGTCAGGGTTGCTGACCATCGGGTTCGGCGCGGTGCGTACCCGCAGGCTGTAGTTGTCCATCACGTGGTCGATATAGTTGCGAAACACCTGCGCCTCCACTCTGTCTACCAGACCGTGATCTGCGTTGCTCCAACTGCCCTTCAGCCCGACATTGTCGCGCGCGAACTTTACGCCATCCATGCTGCGGTCGGCATAGGCCGCCTCGCCGTCGCTCTTCGCCGCCGACAGTTCGATCAGCGTGTTCTCGTTAGGCGTCACACCCAGCGCAGCATTCGTGCTCCAGCGTGCGTACGCGGAATGCACCTCGTTGCCGTTGCCGTCCTGATAATCGCCGGACTGCGATTTCGTCGCCACGCCGCGCGCATAGAAGGCGGACGAGCCGCCGTGCACATCGACCATCGCGTCGGCCCGGCCGAAGCTGCCCGCCATCAGGCTGCCTTCGATTGCGCCCTCGCGGTTGCGCGCCGGGTCGCGCTCGAACATCACCGTGCCGGCCGGATTGCCCGCGCCGTACAGCACGCTCTGCGGCCCCTTCAACACTGTGATCTTGTCATAGGCGGCGGGGAACACGTATGCGGTCGGCGGGTCCATGCGCTGGCCACAGCCGCCGAGGATGTTCTCGCCGTCCAGCAGGATGTTCAGCCGCGAGCCGGCCATGCCGCGATACACCGGGTCGCCGTCGGTGCCGCCCTTGCGGATCACCGAGAAGCCCGGGATGGTCTTCAGGTAATCTGCGCCGTCGTGCGCCGGGACCGGCTGACGCGGCTTGCGCGGGTCGGTGGTGACGAGCAGCGGCTGCGACATTGCCGGCGCCGTCACGACCACCTCGTCCAGCATCGCCTCCGCCGCGATTGCGTGTTGGCTCAATGCGATCGCCAGGACGCCCAATGCAAAACGTCCCGCCATTTTTTCCCGTGCTTCCATGCTCGTGCTCTCCGCTGGTTGGTTTCAGACGGCGGGGATTCTAGGAAGAAGCCGGCACGGCGGGAATGCGGCATATTGCCGCGCGACAAATTGTCGCACCCCTTGCGCGGCGCTACTCCGGTAAAATCCGCGCCATGAATTCCTCGCTGCTCGCCACCCAGACCGGCCATACCCATCTACGCAGGTTGTTCCTGCTGCGCTGCATCGCCATCCTCGCGCAATTCGCCACGCTGATCCTGGTGCACCGCTTCCTCGGGCCCGATTTCGCCTGGCTGCCGATGGTGGGCGCGGTGTGCTTGCTGACGCTAGTGAATGCGCTGACCTGGTGGCGGTTGTCGCTGAATTATCCGGTGGGCAACCTCGAGCTGTTCCTGCAATTGAGCACGGACGTGCTGGTGCTGACGGTGCTGCTGTATTACGGCGGGGGCTCGACCAACCCGTTCGTCTCGCTGTACCTGCTGCCGCTGGTGATCGCCGCCGCGACACTGCCCAGGCGGCACACCTGGGGCATGGCTGCGCTGACGCTGGCCTGTTACAGCATGCTGATGGTGTGGCATGTGCCGCTGCCGAGCGAACACGCCCAGCATGCCGAGATGCAGCAGATGGATCATTCTGGTCACTCGATGGATCATGCGCCTATCGAGGCAACCAAGTTCTCGCCGTTGCAGGATGCGTTCAACACCCATGTGCTCGGCATGTGGCTGGGTTTCGTGATCAGCGCGGTTGTGATCGCCTACTTCGTCGTCGAAATGGCGCGCGCGGTACGCAGCCGCGAAGCGCAGCTCAACCGGGTGCGCGAGGAGACACTGCGCAACGAGCGCATCGTCGCGCTGGGCACGCAGGCCGCCGGGGCCGCACACGAGTTGGGCACACCGCTCTCGACGATGGCGGTTGTGATCGGCGAGATGCGCAGCGACTGCACGTCGCCCGAGCAGCAGGACAACCTGGCCATCCTCGGCGAGCAGGTGAGGAACTGCAAGCGCATCCTCGACGGCCTGCTCAAGCAGGCTCAGGATACTGCCAGCGAACTCCCGCTGGAGGATTGCATCCACAATGTGCTGGACGAATGGCAGCTGCTGCGCCCGACCGTGCATTACAGCTTCCAGGCCGCCGGCGACCAGCCTTCGCCACGCCTGCGCGCTGACCCCGCGCTGCGTTCGGCGCTGCTGAACCTGCTGAACAATGCCGCCGACGCTTCACCCGACAGCATGGACATACTGTTGCGCTGGGACACTGGCAGCATCACGCTGGAGATACGCGACCACGGCCCCGGGCTGACTCCAGAGGCCGCCGCGCGTGCCGGTTCGGCCTTCTTCACCACCAAACAGGAAGGCCGCGGCCTCGGGCTGTTCCTCGCGAATGCAACGATAGAGCGCATGGGCGGCACGGTGCGGCTGTTCAACCGCGCCGAGGGCGGCGCAACCACCGAGGTGACGCTGCCCAGGAGTTTGTCTGGGGGCATGACTGGGGGAGCGACCGCATGAGCCGCGCCGAGCAACCCTCGCTGCTGCTGGTGGATGACGATGCGACGTTCCGCGCGGTGTTGACGCGCGCGCTGGAAAAGCGCGGCTTTGCGGTGACTGCAGCGGAGAGCGTCGAACAGGCGCTGCCGCTGGCTGCCGCCAATCCGCCCGAATATGCGGTGCTGGACCTTAAGATGGATGGCGCATCCGGACTGGTGCTGGTGCAGCGGCTGCACGAGCTGGACCCGGCCACGCGCATCGTGATGCTGACCGGCTACGCCAGCATCGCCACCGCCGTCGAGGCGATCAAGCTTGGCGCGACGCAGTATCTGGCCAAGCCGGCCAATGCCGACGAGATCGTCGCGGCGTTCGGCCACAAGCCGAACGGCAATGCGCCGCTCAGCGAGCACCCCACGCTGATCGGCGATCTGGAATGGGACCACATCCAGCGCGTGTTGCACGAGCACGACGGCAATATCTCCGCGACCGCCCGCGCGCTGAACATGCATCGCCGCACGCTGCAGCGCAAGCTAGCCAAGCCTCCGCTGCGCAACGGTTGACCTGCCGTCATAGCTCGTTGTCCAGGCGGGCGGCGGCATAGGGCAACTGGACGTGCTCGAGAAACAACCTGCCGTTATTCCTCGACGGCGTTTCCTGACCGGTGCGCCGGCCCAGCAGCAATTCGGTCACGTTCAAGCCCACGCCGACAAACACATGCCTAGATCGCGCATAGCCGTCGTCCTGTTCGGCCCGGATGTAACCACGCGTGTAGTAGCCGGCGTGCAACTCGACATAGCGCAGCGGCGTATCCTGCAGGGATGCGAAGCCGCTCATCTTCAGCGCAAGCAGGTAATTGGACCGGAATTGCAATCCCCGGTAGCCGGGCAGCTCGTACTCCAGCCGAAAGTCCGCGATGTCGCGCATGCCGGGCCGGGTTGCCCGCAGGTAGGCCATGCCGCTGCCCAGCAGGTTCATCACCATGTCTTCCGGTGAGAACCCGTAGGATTTCGAGAATCCGTCGAGAACCTCCATGTAGGTCATGATCGCCTGCGTCGTCCATACCGCGCTCAGCATCGCGCGTTCCGGTGTGCGCCCCTGCGCCGTCAGGTGGTCAAACAGCACATTGGTTGCGGCGTAGCTTGTATAGGCGTGACCCAGCTTGTCCGAGCCGCCCAGATAGGTGTCCGCCGCGAACCACCCCTCAGGCTGCCAACGGAAGGATCGGCTGCTTCCCCATTCCCAGCTGTGCAGGCCCATGGCGGTGACGCCGACCAGCAGCGCCCCCGATTCCCAGCCGATGGCTTTTACGTCCTGCGTCCAGTTGGACACGTGATAGTCCTCTTCCGCCAGTACCGGTCCGGACAGGCTGATCAGCGCCAGCATGCTGCAACAGCATCCCGGAAATTTCATGGCCATTTCCCCTGTGGTCGTGAGCGCGCCTCCTGATACCTCCCTGTTCAACATATCCCTCCGGATACGCCGGCGCAATCCGGTTTTACCCGCACCCGCCCTTTTATGCTTAAATCGCACCCCGCGAATTCACAGGAACATCATGGAA
>DASWTZ010000115.1:0-4706 GCA_036401875.1 Gallionella sp. | reverse complement strand
TCGGCCTGCCGAGCGACAAGCCTTCGCAGCGCTTCGCGGCGATGCTGTTCATCGGCTTCTTGCCGGCAGCGCTGCTGGGGGTGATGTTCCATTCCCAGATCAAGGCGCTGCTGTTCAACCCTATCACGGTGGCGACGGCGCTGATCGTCGGCGGTTTCATCATCCTGTATGTAGAGAAGCGCGCTTACCATCCGCGCATCGAGTCGGTGGACGGGATGCGCTGGCCGGACGCGCTGAAGGTGGGCTTCGCGCAGGCGCTGGCGATGATCCCCGGCACGTCGCGCTCGGGTGCGACCATCATGGGCGGGCTGATCTTCGGCCTGTCGCGCAAGACGGCCGCGGAGTTTTCGTTCTTCCTCGCGATCCCGACGATGTTCGCGGCGACCTTTTACGACCTGTACAAGAACTGGGCGCTGTTGCGCATGGAAGACCTGCCGGTTTTCGCGGTGGGCTTCGTGTGCTCATTCATCGCGGCGATGTGGGCGGTGAAGGGCTTCATCAAGTTCATCTCGAACCACACCTTCGTGGTGTTCGCGTGGTACCGCATCGTGTTCGGCCTGATCGTGCTGGGCACGGCGTATACCGGCGCGGTCGCATGGTCGGCCAGCTAGCCGCGCAGGGCTTTCATCTAGGTGTCATAATTCAATACCATAATCAGATACTCGGAGATATTTCAGCGATGGCAAGAATGGTTAAGTGCGTAAAACTGGGGCGTGAGGCGGAGGGACTGGATCGTCCGGTGTACCCCGGCCCGCTGGGTCAGCGGATATACGAGAACGTCTCGAAAGAAGCCTGGCAGGGCTGGATACGGTTGCAGACGATGATCGTCAACGAGAATCGCCTGAACCTTGCTGATGCGCAGGCACGCAAGTTCCTCGCCACACAGATGGAGAATTATTTCTTCGGCGAGGGCGCGGCGACTCCGGAAGGATATGTTCCGCCGAAGCAGTAACTGACACAGCGAGCCCTTCCTAATGGCGAAGAAATTCACCCCGCAGCAATTCCTCAACCGCGAACTCGGCCAGCTCGAGTTCAACCGTCGCGTGCTGGCGCAGGCCGAGGATGCGTCCGTCCCGCTGCTGGAGAGGCTGAAATACCTTTGCATCGTCAGCAGCAACCTGGACGAGTTCTTCGAGATCCGCGTGGCCGGGCTGAAGGAGCAGATCAAGCTGGGCAGCCTGTCCACCAGCGCGGACGGCATGACCGCTGCGCAGACGCTGAAACTGGTGCGCGAGCAGGCGCACCAGCTGATCGAGCGGCAGTACCAGCGGTTCAACGACGACATCACGCCGGCGCTGGCGGCACAGGGCATCAAGTTCATCCGCCGCACCCAGTGGAACGAGGCACAGCAGGCGTGGGTCAAGGATCTTTTCCTGCGCGAGGTGATGCCGGTGCTGACGCCGATCGGGCTCGACCCGGCCCATCCTTTCCCGCGCGTGCTCAACAAGAGCCTGAACTTCGCCGTGGAGCTGCAGGGCAAGGACGCGTTCGGGCGCAACTCGGCTCGCGCGATCGTGCAGGCGCCGCGTGTGCTGCCGCGCACTATCCTGATGCCGCCGGAGATCAGCGGCTGCGAGTACGGCTTCGTGTTCCTGTCTTCGATTTTGCACGCCCATGTAGGCGAGCTGTTCGCCGGCATGGAGGTGCTGGGCTGCTACCAGTTCCGCGTGACGCGCAACAGCAACTTGTTCGTCGACGAGGAGGAAGTAAAGAACCTGCGCCTGTCGCTGCAGGGCGAATTGCCGCAGCGCCATTTCGGCGACGCGGTGCGGCTGGAGATCGCCGACAACTGCTCGCCGCAAATCGCCGAACTGCTGCTGAAGGAATTCATGCTTGCGCCTGAGGACCTGTACCGCGTGCACGGCCCGGTTAACCTGGTGCGGTTGATGGAGATCCCGAATCTGGTGGCGCGCGACAACCTGAAATTCCCGCCCTTCGTGCCGAGCGTGCCCAACGTTCTTCAGAAGAAGGGTGCGGACATGTTCAAGGTGATCCGCAAGAACGACATCCTGCTGCACCATCCCTTCCAGTCGTTCAAGCCGGTGATCGATTTCATCCAGCAGGCGGCCAGTGATCCGGACGTGGTGGCGATCAGGCAGACCGTGTACCGCACCGGCGCGGACTCGGCGCTGATGGAGGCGTTGATCGCGGCAGCCAAGCGCGGCAAGGAGGTGACCGTGGTGGTGGAACTGCTGGCGCGTTTTGACGAGGAGGCCAACATCAACTGGGCGAACCGGCTGGAGGAGGTCGGCGCCCACGTGGTGTACGGCGTGGTCGGCCACAAGACCCACGCGAAGATGCTGATGGTGGTGCGCCGCGAGGAGGGCAAGCTGCGCCGCTACGCGCACCTGGGCACCGGTAACTACCACCCGCGCACCGCGCGGCTGTACACCGATTTCGGACTGTTCACCTGCAACGAGGAGGTCTGCGCGGACGTGAACGAGGTGTTCAGTCAGCTCACCAGCCTGGGCAAGGCGCGCAAGCTGAACCACCTGTGGCAGTCGCCGTTCTCGCTGCACAGCGAGGTGATGCGCGCGATCCACAACGAGACCGCGCTGGCCAAGGCCGGCAAGGGCGGCCGCATCATCGCGAAGATGAACGCGCTGCTGGAGCCGGAAACCATCGAGGCGCTGTACGAGGCTTCACAGGCCGGCGTGAAGGTGGACCTGATCGTGCGCGGCGTCTGCGCGCTGCGCCCCGGCGTGAAAGGGCTGTCTGAAAACATCAAGGTGCGCTCGGTGATCGGGCGGTTTCTAGAGCACTCGCGCATCTTCTATTTCCGCAACGACCTGAAACATGACGTGTACCTCGCCAGCGCCGACTGGATGGACCGTAACTTCTTCCGGCGCATCGAGGTGTGCTTCCCGGTGCTGGACAAGAAGCTCAAGAAGCGCGTGATCGACGAAGGGCTGAAGGTCTACCTGCAGGACAACACGCAGGCGTGGGACATGGACGGCAACGGCCAATACCGGCGCAAAGCCCAGCGCAACAGTACGCGGCGCTGCGCACAGGCCGAACTGATCGTGGAATTCACCGGGCAACTACCCGGCCAGTAACAATTGCCCGGCGACGGGCTCAGTGCTTCTTCGGCCGGCCGGTCTTGATCTTCTCCAGCCTGCCCAGCTCCTGCTTCATCTGCGCATCGCTCAGCCCGGCCAGCAGCTTCAGTCCGGCGCGCAGCACCTCGCTCTTCTTCACATGCAGCTTGGCCTTGGCGCACACCGCTTTAATTTCGGCGATCTGCTGGTACTCATCGTGCGGCATCGTGAAGCTGTCGCGCACGACCTTCTTCTTGTGTTCCTTCTTCGCCCGCTTGGAAATCAGCGTGATCACAGGCTTCGCCGCGCTTTCCTTGCCTGCGCCCGCAGCCTTCCCGGCGGCCGGCTTTGCCGTCGCCTTCTTCGGGGTTGCCGTTTTTTTGGCAATTGCCTTGGTGCCCGGTACAGCTGTCTTTCTGGTTGTCATGACGCCCCCTTGGGATTAAAGTGACGGCAACAGTGTATACGGTTTACACCGGCAAATAAATCGCATCTGAGGGACTCATGGACCTGATCCTATGGCGGCACGCGGAGGCGGAGGACGGCATACCCGATCAGGGGCGCGTACTCACGGCCAAGGGGCACAAGCAGGCGGCAAAGACTGCCGCTTTTCTGCGCCAGCACCTGCCCGATGACGCACGCATCTTGGTCAGCCCCGCGACCCGCGCGCTGCAAACCGTGGCCGCGCTCACCGAGCATTACACGCTGGCACCCACCATCGCGCCCGGCGCCACCGCGCAGGCCGTACTGCATGCCGCGCGCTGGCCCGATGCCGGCGGTACCGTGCTGATCGTCGGGCACCAGCCCACGCTGGGCGAGGTCGCTTCGCAGTTGCTGGGCTGCGAGGGCGGTTCGCTAGGCATCAAGAAGGGCGCGCTGTGGTGGTTCAACCTGCGTGACGGCGCTTCCCTGGCCACGCTGCGCCTGGTCATTGCGCCCGACATGCTGTAGACATTCACATACTCAAGGGAGCGCATCATGTTTGAATCAGCGGAGCTCGGACACAAGATCGACAAGGACACCTACGACGCGGAGGTGCCGCAGCTGCGCGAGGACCTGCTCAACGCCCAGTTCGATCTGGCGGAGAAAGCAAAATTCCAGGTGATCATCCTGATCGGCGGGGTGGACGGCGCGGGCAAGGGCGAGACGGTCAACCTGCTCAACGCGTGGATGGACCCGCGCCATATCGTCGCGCACGCTATGGGCGAACAATCCGACGAAGAGCGGGAGCGCCCACCGATGTGGCGTTTCTGGCGCGCGCTGCCGCCCAAGGGCAAGATCGGGGTGTTCTTCGGCTCGTGGTACACCGCTCCCATCGTGCAGCGCGTGATGGGCAAGACCAAGCCCTCGCAGCTCAACCAGAGCATCGACGAGATCAACCGTTTCGAGGAGATGCTCACCAACGAGGGCGCGCTGATCATCAAGTTCTGGTTTCACCTCTCCACGGACGCTCAGAAAAAGCGCCTGAAGAGCCTGGAGAAGGACCCCAAGACCCGCTGGCGCGTCACCGACCTGGACTGGGAACGCTACAAGCTGTACGACAAGTTCCGCAAGGTCTCCGAGCACACGCTGCGCGCCACCAGCACCGCCGAGGCGCCCTGGATCGTGATCGAGGGTAGCGACGAGCGCTATCGCAGCCTGACCGCAGGCAAGATCCTGCTCGAAGCG
>DASWTZ010000114.1:0-21442 GCA_036401875.1 Gallionella sp. | reverse complement strand
GAGGGCGTGGGCACGCTGATCAAGAGCAAATAGCGCGTGCCGGAACCGCTGTGGATATTTGATCTGGATAACACGTTGCATGACGCGACGCCGCACATCTTTCCGCATATCAACCGCAGCATGACGGCCTATTTGCAGCAGCAGCTGAATCTGGACGAGGGCGCGGCTAATGAACTGCGCGTGCATTACTGGAAGCGCTATGGCGCGACGCTGAGCGGGTTGATGCGCCATCACGGCACCGATCCGGACCACTTTCTGTGGCATACGCACCAGTTTCCCGACCTGCGTCGGATGGTGCTGCGCGAGCCGCGACTGCGACATGTGCTGAACGCCCTGCCGGGCAAAAAAGTGGTGTTCTCCAATGCGCCCCGGCATTACGCCAACGCCGTGCTCAAACTGTTGCGCGTGAACGGCCTGTTCGACGACGTGATGGCGGTGGAGCACACACGCTACCGCCCCAAACCGGATAACTTCGGTTTCATGCGCCTGATGAGAAGGCACGGCGTGAAAGCGGGGCAATGCGTGATGGTGGAAGACAGTCTGGAGAATCTGGCTGCGGCAAAACGGCTGGGGATGGGCACCGTGTGGGTGAATCGCGGCAACAAGAGTGCACCTTGCGTTGATGTGAAGATTCGCGACGTGATGCAGTTACCGCAAGTGCTGCATCGTTTGAAATAAAGGGGGAGTGACATGGCAGCAAAACCGGGCGAAAGAAAATTACAGATACTGCAAACCGTGGCGGAAATGCTGGAGCAGCCCAAAGGCGAGAAGATCACCACGGCGGCACTGGCGGCGCGGCTGGAGCTGTCCGAGGCGGCGCTGTACAGGCATTTTGCCAGCAAGGCGCAGATGTTCGAGGGACTGATCGAGTTCATTGAACAGACTGTGTTCGGCCTGATCAACAAGATCACCCAGGAAGAGAAGAGCGGGATCAAGCAGATCGAGGCGATCATGACCATGCTGCTCAGCTTCGCGCAGAGGAATCGCGGAATGACGCGCGTGCTGACCGGCGATGCATTGGTCAATGAGGACGAGCGCCTGCAGCAGCGCATCAGCCAATTGCTGGACCGGATCGAGGCTACCCTCAAGCAATCGCTGCGCATGGCGGCAACACAAGGGGAAATGGGCGAGGCGGTGGATGTGGGCGCTTACGCGAACCTGCTGGTGTGTTGTGTGATCGGGCGCTGGATGCAGTTCGCCAAGAGCGGCTTCTCTCGCGACCCGATGGCGCAGCTCCCTGCACAACTGGCCATCCTGCTGCGCAAGTGAGTGGAAAATGATCCTGATCCTGCAATCGAATATCGGTGAACAATCGACAGAATACCGGCAGTTGCTGGCGCACCTGGCAACACTGGAGGGGATACAGCACAGGATTCATGTCGAGCGCGGCAGCGAACAGACGCTGACTGAAATCTACCTGATCGGCAATACCCAGGCACTGGAGATCGAGGACATGCAGCGCCTGCCGGGTGTGGAACGTGCGGTGCGCGTTTCCGAGGAGTACCGCATCCTCGGGCGGCACAGGGACGATCGGCGTCCCACGCATTTCGAGTACAACGGCGTGCGTTTCGGGCAGGACACGCTGAACGTGTTCGCCGGACTGTGCGCGGTGGATAACCGCGAGCATGTCGAGATCATGATGAAGGCGGTGCACGAAAGCGGCCAGGTCTGCACAAGGATGGGCGCGTACAAGCCGCGCACCAGTCCCTACGCATTCCAGGGGCACGGAAAAAACTGCCTGCCCTACGTGTTCGAGTTGGCGGGCAAATATTCCATCCGCGTGATTGCGATGGAGATCACCCACGAATCGCATCTCGACGAGATCAGGGAGGCCCTGCACCAGACCGGCAATCCGACCGGCGTGATGCTGCAGATCGGCACGCGCAATACGCAGAACTTCGAGCTGCTCAAGATCGTCGGCAGGCAGCAGGAGTTTCCGGTGCTGCTCAAGCGCGGCTTCGGCATCACGTTGGACGAATCGCTGAATGCGGCGGAATACCTAGCGTCAGAGGGCAACCGCAACGTGGTGTTCGGTCTGCGCGGGATGAAGACCAACATGGGCGACCCGCACCGCAACTTCGTCGATTTCGCACACGTGCCGGTGGTCAAGCGCCTGACGCGGATGCCGGTGTGCATCGACCCCTCGCACTCGGTTGGTTCACGTGCTGCGTCGCCAGACGGTATCCTCGACATGATGCACGTCACCGCGCAGGGCGTGCTGGCCGGCGCCAACATGGTATTGGTGGATTTTCATCCCGCGCCGCCGAAGGCGCTGGTGGACGGGCCGCAGGCGATGTTGCTCAAGGAGCTGCCATATTTTCTGGAGGATGTGCAGATCGCACGCGAGGCCTATCTCAGGCGCGTCGCATTGCGCCAACGACAATTTTGAGGCGGATTACCGAGAGGCGCTCAGGGCAGATTCTTGAACCGGCCGGTTGCGCTGAGGATGTTTGAAAGCAATGATTTTCCGGAAGTCCGCATGGACGAAAACTTGCCGGAGCTGTCGATGGAAACGATGTTGGTACTGCCCGCCGCCTGGCTGTCGGTCCATGTGCCTTCCACCCACATGAAGATGGGCATGAGTTCCTCGCGTTCTGCTACGGTGGATTCCTCGTCCATTTCGAAGATACCCAGACCTTTTTCCACTGCGTGCAGGTAATTCTGCGAATCGCTGATGCGCGTGAGGAAAGGCAGTTTCAATGAGTGAAGAAAACGCTCCAGCGATTCGTAGACAGCAGAGTGTTTGCGGACACGGTTGGCAACGACAGCGATCTTGGCCTTGGAATGACGGGCCCCGCCGAACAGGAACAATTCCTTGACGAAGTCGGCGGTTGCGTGAATATCAATAGACGAAGGCGCGACCGGTATCAGGATAAAGTGGGACTTGCGAACCAAATCCTGCAGCAGCAAACCCTTGGCTCCGGCAGGAGCATCAACGATCAGAATTTCCGTGTCCTCGGGTATCCACATCTGCGCGCTGCGCAATGGCGCACTGCTCCGCGCAGCGCCGTTGGCAGCATGTATCTTTTCGACATTGTTGGGACGCGACCGCAGCCAGTTAAGGCTGGACCCCTGTGGGTCATAGTCGATTATCGCCGTCTTGAATTTTTTCCGGGCGTAGTAGCTGGCAAGATTGGTAGACAGCGTCGTCTTCCCGGAGCCGCCTTTTGAATTGATGACCAATATCGTTCGCATAACCTGTTCCCTTGGGTGACGCCCTGCTAACCCCCTGGACGAGGGTTAGTTAACATTAAAGCCCATGTTGTTGAATATTAAAACATTGAATCGATAAAAAAGGAACCATAATCGTAACAGCAGGGCATAAATCACCCGGATTTCAGACCAGCCCCATGGACACCAGCGCGATGAATGCGGCAAACAGCACACAGTGGCTGATGCCCTCGATGGCATTGGTCTCGCCATCGTGCAGGTTGTTCATCACGGCAAGGAAAGTCAGCAGCAACATTCCGCCCTGCACTGGCGTGAGCGCCATGTCGATGCGCTCGCCGCTGAACAGCGCGATGGCCTCGATCACCGGCAGCGTTAACAGCACCGTCGCGAGCGATGCGCCCAGCGCAATGTTGACGGTGGTCTGCATGCGGTTGGCTTGCGCTGCCCGAAGGGCTGTGAGTATCTCCGGGCTTGCGGAAATCAGCGCAACTAGCACCGCAGGAATGCTCTTCGGCAGGCTGCTGCCGGAAAGCCCTGAATCCAGCAATACCGACAATATTTCCGAGAGCAGACCGACCAGTACGATCGCACCCAACATCACTGCGACATGCAGAACATTCGGGCTGTGGGCGGTATCGTGCGCTTCCTCTTCCTTGTCGGTGCTGAATTCAAAGAAACTGCGGTGTTCGAACGTCTGCAGGCGCAGGAAAGCGACATACATGATCGCCATGATGACGATGGAAAAGGCTGAATAGATCTGCCATTTTTCCTCGGGCACAAAGTCCGGAACAAACATGCCGACGCCGATGGCGACCAGCAGCATCGCGACGAAAGAGTTGGCCGAGGAAATGTTGTACTTGGTCTGGCCGTGTTTGAGTCCTCCGACGATGGCTGCGAGGCCAAGGATGCCGTTGATGTCGAACATGACAGCTGAAAATACCGTATCGCGGGCCAATGTGGGGTTAGGCTCGCCCATCAGCAGCACCACCAGAATCACGACCTCAACGGATACAGCTGCAAGCGTCAGTATCAGCGTGCCATATGGCTCTCCGAAGCGTATGGCCAGCACCTCGGCATGATGGGCGATGCGGAATGCGACGCCGATGATCGCAGCGAGGATCACCAGCAGCAAGCCCCACAGTGCCATGCCGCCATGTTCTACGGCGGCATGTTCGAGGGCGAAACCCATGACGAGCATTAGCAGCGCGACGGCGATAGGAAATTCTGACTTGAGGTATTTCATGTTGGATACGGGATATTTGTGAATAAGCGCCAATCATAACGCCTAGGAGTCAAACGGTATAGTTGCCCAATCCAGTGGATAGCCGGGCAAATTGAGTGTTTAATTGCATATGCCGGACATCGGCCGGTTTTGGGTACATGGCGAACGTTCATAATTGTGAGGTGAGGCATGGCAGCTAAAAAAGCAGCAGTAACCAAAACGAAAAAAGCACCAGTTTCAAAACTTGGCACGGCAAGCAGGGAAAAAAAGGACGCAGCCAAAAAACCGGAGACCCCAAAAACAAACGTCGCAGCAGTGCGCGCGACGCAAGCCACCACGGCACGTGGCAACGTACCGGAAAAAAACACCGCTGTTGGCAAACCGAAAGTATCCGGAGGTGGGCAAAATCGGGCCGCTCCAACGCCGGAAGAGCGCTATCGCATGGTGCAAACGGCTGCATATTTCATCGCGGAACGCTGCGGATTTCAGGGGGATTCGGCCGCACACTGGGCTGCGGCCGAACTGGAGATTACAGCCATGCTGAAAATGCCGGCGCCGCGTTAGGCGCCATTGTGGTGGCGGAAAGACCAACCATGCCGCCGCTTTAGAGTACGAGCGAGCCGATTACGGTCATTACGCCGGCGAGGGCGACCGGTGGAAGCGCGCGGTTCCTGTATTGCGTGGCCCGGTCCAGATAGATGGCAAGGGCGGTGATTAGGATGCCGATGGTCGTGATGGTCATTTTTGAACCCTCCAATTTGGTTGCTGGTACTGCCGGGAAATGGATTTTGTCCCCGGGTTCGCCGCGAAGCCTGTGTGATGCTATCCGGTTCGCCGCGACATGGCTGCATACTGAAATCGGGATGTGCAAAGGTCAACGCAAAGGCGGCGAATGGTCGGGTCTATCGATAACCGGTGTGCTTGGCGCGGACCGGCGGTCGAAATCGGCAGACGAACGTGTAAAAATTAACCAGTCGGCCTGATTGGTGCAAACCGTTAGAACAGGGAGGAATTAAATGAAACTATTGGGAACCAATACCAGTCCGTACGTGCGCAAAGTACGCCTGGTTCTGCTGGAAAAGAACATTCCGCATACCTACCTTGTTGACGCGCCTCGCGAACCGGGCAGTCAGGTGGCGCGTGCAAATCCGCTGGGACGGATCCCGGCGCTGCTGCTTGATGACGAGACCTGCGTGTTCGATTCGCCGGTGATCGCAGAGTACGCAGACGCGCTGAACGACAACCCTGTCCTGATTCCCCGCAACGACGCCTTGGCGAGGATGCGTGTCAGACGCTGGGAGGCGCTTGCGGACGGCATCATGGATTCGGCGGTCGCGGTGCGCAACGAGACGATGCGTCCGGCAGGCAAGCAGGAGCCCGGCAATATCGATCTGCACAACCTGGCGATCACGCGTGCGCTGGATCATGCCGCCATACAGCTTGGGCAGCGACAATGGTGTGAGGGCGCAGCGATTACGTTGGCCGATCTTGCGCTGGTGAGCGCGTTGATCTATTTGGACCTGCGCCAGGCCGAACGCGATTGGCGCGGCGCCCATCCGAATCTTGCTGCATGGTTTGCGCGCGTCAGCAGCAGGGCAAGCGTGAAAGCGACGCAGGCAGCCTAGTCCACCGGCCAAATGGACAAGGGCGGGGTTCACCGCGCCCTTGTCATTCAGCAAGCCAAACAAATAGCTTATGCCTTGCTTGCAGCTTTCTTTGCAGTAGACTTTTTCGCGGCTGTTGCTTTCTTGGCTGCGGGCTTGGCAGCTGTCGTACGCTTTGCGGCGGGTTTGGAAGCTTTCGCGGGGGTCTTGGCTTTAGTGGTTTTGGCAGTTTTGGCTGCACTCGCCGCCTTGGAAGTGGCCGCTGACTTCGCGCTCTTTGCGGTCTTGGCTGTGGGTTTCTTGCCCCCGCCCTTGGCCGCCTTCGCCGCGATCAATTCCAGCGCCTCGTCCAGCGTGATGTCGTCGGGCGATACGCTCTTGGGGAGCGTGGCGTTGATCTTGCCATGACGCACATAGGGTCCGTAACGTCCGCTGCAGACCTCTATGCTGGACTTGTCATCCGGATGATCGCCGAGTACGCGCAGCACGGTGCTGCCGTCGCGGGCCTGTGCGAGAAGTTCCACCGCACGATCCAGTCCGATGTCGAAGATGCTGTCGGTTTTCGGAATGGACTTGAACTTGCCGTCGTGACCGATGTAAGGCCCAAAGCGGCCGATGTTGACGATGACCTTCTTGCCGGTCGCCGGGTGCGCGCCGAGTTCACGCGGCAAGGCCAGCAGTTTTAGGGCGCTGGCTAGGTCGGCTTGCTCCAGCGGCATCTCCTTGGGCCATGAGACACGCTTGGGCTTGGTCTTTTCCTCCTTGTTGACCTCGCCCAGTTGCACGTAGTGGCCGTAAGGGCCGCGCAGCAACAGCACCGGCAGTTGCGCATCGGGATGCATGCCCAGCTCTATTCGTGCAGAGGCGTCGTCCTGCGATTCGCCGCTGAGGCTGCGCTTGTATTTACACTCTGGGTAATTGGTGCAGCTGATGAAACTGCCGTAGCGGCTGAGCTTCTTGGCCAGCGGCTTGCCGCACTCGGGGCAAACCTCGTCTATCAGCTCGACAGGACGCTCGATGTCGGCCTTTTCCTTGACCAGTTTGGAAAAGCCCTTCCAGAATTCGCCCATCACCGTGATCCAGTCGCGCTTGCCCTCCGATACCTCATCCAGCTCGTCCTCGAGGTTGGCGGTGAAGCCATAATCGACATAACGGGTGAAATGGTCGGTGAGAAACTTGTTGACCACACGGCCTACATCGGTCGGCATGAAGCGCTTCTTGTCGAGCACCGCATATTCGCGGGCCTGCAGCGTGGAGATGATAGTCGCGTAGGTGGAGGGACGGCCGATGCCGTGTTCTTCCAGCGCCTTGACTAGGCTGGCCTCGGAATAGCGCGGCGGCGGCTGGGTGAAGTGCTGTTCGCCGTAAATCTTGTCTATTGGCAACACATCGCCTTCTGCCAGCGGCGGAAGCTTGCCGCCTTCCTCCTCGGATGCGTCGTCCACGTCCTCCATGTACACGCCGATGAAGCCGGGAAACACCAGCACCTGACCGTTGGCGCGGAACAGCGTCGTGTCGCCGCCTAGACGGATATCGACGCTCACGGTGTCGAAGCGTGCCGGAGCCATCTGGCAGGCCAGCGTACGCTTCCAGATCATCTCATAGAGGCGCGCCTGGTCGGCGCTCAGGTAATCCCGGACGCTGTCGGGCGTGCGCAGGATCGAGGTCGGGCGGATCGCCTCGTGCGACTCCTGCGCGTTCTTGGTCTTGCTCTTGTAGGTCGGCTGTGTGCCGGGCAGGTACTCCGGCGAAAAGTTGTCCCTAATGTATTCACGTATCTCCTGCACCGCCTCCTTGGCCAGCGAAACCGAGTCGGTACGCATGTAGGAGATCAGGCCGACCGTCTGGCCGCCGATGTCCACGCCTTCATACAGCGATTGTGCGGTGCGCATTGTCCGGTCGGCGGTCATGCCCAGCTTGCGTACCGCCTCCTGCTGCAGCGTGGAAGTGGTGAAAGGCGCTGCGGCGTAGCGCTGCTTGGCCTTCTTTTCGACGCGCACCACCTTGGGCGGCAGTTTGGCATCGCTGAGCCGTGCCTGGATCGCGTCGTATTCTGCCTGGCTGGAAATGCTGAGCTGCTCCAGCTTCTTGCCCTGGTATTGGAACAGCTTGGCGGTGAACGGCAGGTGATCCTTGCTGGTATCGAGGTGCACGGTCCAGTATTCCTGGCTCTTGAAGGCTTCGATCTCCAGTTCGCGCTCGACTATCATGCGCAGCGCGGGACTCTGCACGCGGCCTGCGGACAAGCCGGGGCGGATCTTGCGCCACAGCAGTGGTGACAGGTTGAAGCCGACCAGATAATCCAGCGCGCGTCTGGCCTGCTGCGCGTTGACCAGCGGATAAGAAATCTCGCGCGGGTGGGCGACCGCTTCGCGCACCGCCGACTGTGTGATCTCGTAGAACACAACGCGCTGCATGGTCTTACCCTTCAGGCCGCGCTTGGCCTTGAGCAATTCGGAGATATGCCAGGCGATCGCCTCTCCCTCGCGGTCCGGGTCGGGTGCGAGATAGATGTGCTCGGCGGAGGCAGCAGCCCTGGCGATCGCATCGACGTGCTTGCTGTTGCGCGCGATTGTTTCATATTGCATCGCAAAACCATTGTCAGGATCGACGGCGCCGGTCTTGGGCACCAGGTCGCGCACGTGGCCATACGAAGCGAGTATCTCGAAATCCTTGCCCAGGTATTTTTGCAGCGTCTTGGCTTTGGCCGGTGACTCGACGATCAGTAGATTGTTTGCCATGCGTACTTTTAATGTAATTGCGCGGAATGCAGCGGTGTCAGCAATTCCTCAATCAGCAACGGATCGAGGTCGTGATGGCGACTCCACAAGACCATCAGCATGATCAACTTGAGCTTGTCTACCGGCAAACTCTCGATTTGCAGCGCGATTGAACGATCGATGATCATCTCCCTTTCGACCGCGGATATCAGGTGCTGCTGCTCGGCAAAGATCAGGAATTGACGGGCTTCCGGGCTGATGCGCTGCATCTCTAGTTCGGCGAAGTGGCGATGGCCGGAATGGGCGATGCTGTCCGGATAGCTCTCCGGATTTTGCTGGAGGGCCGACAGCCAGGTCAGCGCGTCACTGATTTCCTCTTCCTCAAAGCCGGCGGCCGAAAGTTTGCGTGACAGCTTCTCGGAATCGGGGTAACTGCCCGCATCAAAATAACTTTCAAACAGGTACATCAGGATCTCGAACATGGTAGTTGCTTTGGTGATTAGTGGATTCGTTGATACAACCCGCCCGGCAATACACTGACATGTCCTTCCAGTTCGAGCGCCAACAGCATGGCGGATAGCTGGCTTACCGTCAAGTTGCAGCGGGAATGAAGTGTTTCCATTGCGACAGGATTGTGCCCCATCAGATCGAACAGCGCAGAGTTTGCACTCTCGCCTTCCTGCGCGATCGTTGGTTCCTGGCGCGTAAGCGGCAGGGTCGGAACGTCCAGCTCCTCGAAAATATCCTGGGGTGACTCCACCAGTTTGGCACCCTGTTTGAGCAAGGCGTGGCACCCCTTGCTTTGGCGAGAGCGTCATCCTGAATGCCAAGGGAGATTCCTGCAGCGACCTCCGGTTTGACGACAGGTTTCAGAGATTGGGTGGAAGCTGTAAACCCTGCCTCAGGGGAACCAAATTCCATCAGCGGCCTGCGCGCTCCTTCACCACCCAAGCCACGGATCAGGCTCAGTGCCATCCAAGCCTTGAGGGAAGCATCGCAGGCATGATCAGGGCGTAATAGCGCGATCCAGCAGCTGCACGGGTAATTTGGTCTGCATTACCAGAGCGTAGGACACCTTTTCGAATACCCGGAACACAAAGACCAGTCCGTAGCGTTCATCCGGCAAAGTGTAGTCCTTGTCCCAGCCGAACAGCGAATCATTCTTGACTGTGATCTCTTCACCTTTGTGGTACAGCGCAAGCACATGACCGATCTCAAGGCCGTCGCGCGCGCCTTTGCTCAACGTGACGATCACATTCTGCCCTGCTTGACGCGATCCGCCGTAGATGGAGATCACCTGCGCGGAGATGTCGTCCCATGGGGCGCGAGGCAGGTAAGTGGCGATCTCCTCTGCCGACGGAGTAACCAGCCGGTCACCGGCATAAATCTCCTGTTTTGCGAAGGTGATCGCTATCGTGCTGACATCGGCGAATCTGGAAACCTCGGAATTGCCTAGATAGACAGCCTCGATGCCGAGGAACTCACCGGTTTCGGGATCGGTAAATTCCTTGCCGGGACGGTAGAGATACCACTTGTCGCCCTTGTCCCTGGGCATGCCGTCGACGAATGCGACGTCGCCTGCGCCGAGTACCACGCGCCCTTCGCGCGCGCCGATCACGGTCGGCGCCTCCTCTAGCTCGTCCTCCTCGATAACTAGCGGTCGGCTCAGAAAAGGCGCGATCAAACTGGCGGGGATGGTGGGGATGACGTCGTGGTCGCTTTGCTCAGTGCGTATTCTTGGGGAGAGGCGTGTGGTGCCGTCATTAGTCCTGACGGCAGTACTGGGGGCGGTCGTGGACGTAACTGAGACCGGTTCGCCGGTAATCGGCGTGGGCGGCGCGGTCGAGACGGCCTCGCCGATGTGCAGAGTACCGTTGGTGCGGTCCAGAAATATTATGTCGCCGGGATAGATCCAGTGAGGGTTTTTGATGGACTCGCGGTTGAGCCCCCAGATTTGCGGCCATTTCCACGGGTCCTTGAAGAACTTGCCGGAGATATCCCATAATGTGTCGCCCTTGACGACCACATGACGATCGGGTGCATCATCGCGAAGGCCGGTGCGCAAATCGGGCGTCCCCTCACGCTGAGCCGCGAAGGCCAGCATGGGAAGTAAAAAGCAAATCAGCGATATAATCTTGCGCATGTAAACTCCGGCAGAGTCGTTAAACAAAGGCACGCAAAGCTACTGCGTTCCTTTAAATTCTGCATCTAGTCATATAAATAAGCAAGCATTTATGGGTTTCGTATGGCAATCCTGAAGATTCTCCAATACCCAGATCCCCGGCTGCATAAAATCGCCAGGAAGGTAGATCGGGTCGATGAAGGCATCCGCAAACTGGTCGGCGACATGGCGGAGACCATGTACGCGGCACCAGGTGTGGGCCTTGCCGCGACCCAAGTGGACGTGCATCTGCAGGTGATCGTCGTAGACGTTTCAGAGCAGCACAACCAGCTGATGGTTTTCATCAACCCCGAGATCATCGCATCCGGCGGCGAGGAGGAGTGCGAAGAGGGCTGCCTGTCCGTTCCCGGCATCTACGAGACAGTGCGCCGTGCGGAAAGGGTAACGGTGCGCGCCCTGAACGAGAACGGCGATCCCGTCACCGTGGAAGCTGAAGGCTTTCTGGCGGTGTGTCTCCAGCATGAGATAGATCACCTGCGCGGCAAGGTTTTCGTCGAGTATCTGTCGCAGCTCAAACAAACCCGCATCCGCTCGAAGCTGAAAAAGCGCCTGCGTGAGACACTCTAGGCGATGAAAGTCATTTTTGCGGGAACGCCGCAATTTGCGGCGAGTGCGCTAGAGGCCATGCTCAAAGAGCACCAGGTCGTGGCGGTGTTGACCCAGCCGGATCGTCCGGCCGGGCGCGGCATGCAGCTCACGGCCAGTCCGGTCAAGCAGCTGGCTCTGCAACACGGTGTACCAGTGCTGCAGCCATCCACACTGAAGACCGAGGGTGCGCAGCGCGAGATCGCCGCACTCGATGCCGATGTGATGGTCGTCGCGGCATATGGCCTGATCCTGCCGCAAGCGGTGCTGGATATACCCCGTTTCGGCTGCCTCAACATTCATGCTTCGCTGCTGCCGCGCTGGCGCGGGGCCGCGCCGATCCAGCGGGCAATTCTGGCCGGTGATACGGAAACCGGTATCACCATCATGCAGATGGACGCGGGGCTGGATACCGGGGACATGCTGCTGCGAATATCCTGTGCCATCGGCCCGGCGGACACTGCGGCGACGCTGCACGACAAGCTGGCAGCACTGGGGGCGGACAGCATCGTCAAGGCGCTGCGGCTGTTGCAGGAAAACAGGCTGGAGCCGGTCAGACAGGACGAGGCCTCGGCGAACTACGCCGCCAAGTTGCTCAAGAGTGAGGGGCAGGTGGACTGGCGGCTGGATGCCGGCCAGATCGAGCGCGCCGTGCGCGCCTTCAACCCCTTTCCTGTGTGCCATGCGACCTTCGGCGATGCGGTGATAAAGGTCTGGCAGGCATCGCTCGTCCGGCAGCAGGGTGAGCCGGGCGAAGTGCTCGCCGTGGACAGACATGGCATCACGGTCGCGTGCGGTAAGGACGCGTTGTGTCTGGAGGTGCTCCAGCGGCCCGGCGGCAAAGCGCAGCCGGCCGTACAGTTCCTGCAGGCCGTGCCGGTCAGGAGCGGCGACAAATTCACGGTAAGTTAAATGCACAACATACAACTGGCTGCTGGCCAAATCGCGCAGCGCGTGCTGGTCGAGGGGCGCAATCTCAACCAGGTACTGGAAGAGTCGATGCGCAAAAAAACGGTGTGGACGCCGGCGCAACGCGCAGCGCTGCAAGACCTGAGCTACGGCACCCTGCGCTTTTACGGCCAGCTGCGCGCCCTGCTGGAGTTGTTGCTGCACAAGCCGTTATCAGACCAGCGTATTTACTACATCCTGCTTGTGGCGCTGTACCAATTGCTCTATAGCAAGGCGGCTCAGTATGCGGTGGTGGACTACGCAGTGCGCTCCGCACAGATGCTCAATCCAAAAACAAGTGGTCTGGTGAATGCGATCCTGCGCAATTTTTTGCGTAACAGGGAATCCTTGTTGGAGCGTGCGGCGACGCGTGCCGAAGGCAGGTACAGCTACCCGCAGTGGTGGATCGACGAGTTGCAGGCACAGTATGGAGAGTCCGCAGATGCGATTCTGTCGGCCGGTAACCAGCATCCGCCGATGACGCTGCGCGTCAATCGGCGTAAGAGCAACGTCGAGCAGTATGCGTCCGTTCTAGAACAGGAAGGACTGACTGCACGGCGTATCGCGCCGGATGCGCTGCAACTGGGCCGGCCTGTCGCCGTGGACAGGTTGCCGGGATTTTTCGAGGGACTGGTGTCGGTTCAGGATGCCGGCGCGCAATATGCCGCGTTGCTGCTGGACGCACAGGACGGGATGCATGTGCTGGATGCCTGCGCCGCACCGGGCGGCAAGACAGCGCATGTCCTGGAGCGCGCCGAGGTTGAAATGATCGCCGTGGACAAGGATGAGTTGCGCCTGCAGCGCGTCACGCAAAATCTGCAAAGACTCGGCGTGCGCGCCCAGGTACTCGCTGGCGATGCGGCCATGCCCGACGCATGGTGGGATGGCCGGCCATTCCAGCGCATTCTGGCCGATGTGCCCTGCTCGGCTTCCGGTGTGGTGCGCCGCCATCCGGACATCAAATGGCTGCGCCGCCGCGCGGACATTGACAGTTTTGCGCAGCAGCAGTTGGCCATTCTGAGTGCGTTATGGCCGCTTCTGGCACGTGATGGCAAGCTGCTTTATGCCACCTGTTCGGTATTTGGGCAGGAAAACGAGGGTGTCATCGCCGCGTTTCTCAGGCAACAGGGTGATGCGAAAAGGTTGCCGGTCACACTGCCCGAAAATGGCACGGGTCAGTTATTGCCCAATGCGCTGCATGACGGGTTTTTTTATGCGTTGTTGAGCAAGGGCGGCAATTGAAAAATGGTTTTCTCATGGCAATTGTGCAGGTAATTGCGCCAAACTGATGGCAAAATCGCGCAAAACGTTAAACTGGCGCCGGCTTGATGGGGGTTGTTCCTGGTGCTGCGGTTGCCCTAATCGGGGGGCTGCGGCATAATTACCGACCCAAAATAATTCAGGGAGCCTTTGGAGACGCTTTTCAGGGGCTCACTTCATACAACCAACCCATCCTCAATTTATTTTCAGGATGTTCAGGAGAAAACAGGAAATGGCTGCGACTCGCAATGTAAAACCCCCAAAATACAACGACATCACTGGCGCTATCCGCATGCTGGCGGTGGATGCCGTGCAGAAAGCCAATTCCGGCCATCCGGGCGCGCCCATGGGCATGGCGGAGATTGCCGACGTGCTGTGGAACCGCCATCTGCGCCACAACCCGGCCAACCCCAAGTGGCCGGACCGCGATCGCTTCATCCTGTCCAACGGCCACGGCTCGATGCTGATCTACGCATTGCTGCACCTGTCCGGCTATGACCTGCCGATCGAGGAACTGAAGCGTTTCCGCCAGATGCACTCCAAGACCCCGGGTCACCCTGAGTACGGCTACACACCCGGCGTCGAGACCACAGGTGGTCCGCTCGGTCAGGGCATCACCAACGCCGTGGGTATGGCGATGGCGGAGAAGTTGCTGGCAGCCGAATTCAACAAGCCCGGCCATGAGATCGTCAACCACCGCACCTATGTTTTCCTGGGCGACGGTTGCATGATGGAAGGTATCTCGCACGAAGCATGCGCACTGGCCGGTACCTGGGGTCTGGGTAAGCTGACCGCATTCTGGGACGACAACAACATCTCCATCGACGGCCACATCGACGGCTGGTACACCGACGATACCGCCAAGCGTTTCGAAGCTTACGGTTGGCACGTCATCGCCGATGTGCAAGGTCATGATTCCGAGGCGATCGACGCCGCGATCAAGGCCGCCCATGCGGTCACCGACAAGCCGACGCTGATCTGTTGCAAGACCGTGATCGGCGCAGGTTCGCCGAACAAGGAAGGCACGCACGACGTGCACGGCGCAGCGCTGGGCGATGCAGAAGTCGCCGCGACCCGCGAGCACATCGGCTGGAAATATCCTCCGTTCGAAATCCCGGCTCACGTGTACGAAGCATGGGATGCGCGCACCAAGGGCGAGGGTCTGGAAAAGCTGTGGAACAACAAGTTCGCCGAGTACAAGAAGGCATTTCCGAAAGAGGCGGCAGAGTTTGAGCGCCGCATCAAGAACGAACTGCCTGCCAACTGGGCTGCTCACGCCGCCGAGTTCATCGCCAAGACCAACGAGAAGGCCGAGACCATCGCGACCCGCAAGGCATCGCAAAACGCGATCAACGGCCTGCAGCCTGCTCTGCCCGAGTTCTTGGGCGGCTCCGCCGACCTGACCGGTTCCAACCTGACCAACTGGACAGGCGCGCACCACGTTTCCGGCAAGAAGCCCGGCAACTACATCAGCTACGGCGTGCGCGAGTTCGGCATGTCGCACATCATGAACGGCATGGCACTGCACGGTGGTTTCCTGCCGTTCGGCGGTACCTTCCTGATGTTCTCCGAATACGCACGCAATGCGCTGCGCATGTCCGCACTGATGAAGCAGCGCGTGATCTACGTGTTCACCCACGACTCCATCGGCCTGGGCGAAGACGGCCCGACCCACCAGCCGGTCGAGCAGACCGCGACGCTGCGTTACATCCCGAACATGGAAGTGTGGCGCCCATGCGACACCGTCGAATCCGCCGTGGCATGGGTGGCAGCGGTCGAGCGCAACGATGGCCCGTCTAGCCTGATCTTCAGCCGCCAGAACCTGGCGTTCCAGAAGCGCGATGCGAAACAGATCGCCGACATTCGCAAGGGTGCTTACGTGCTGTCTGAAGCCGCAGGCGGCAAGCCCAAGGCGGTGATCATTGCGACCGGCTCCGAAGTGTCGCTGGCGCTGGGCGCGCAGGCAGCGCTGGCCGCCGAAGGCGTCAACGTGCGCGTGGTGTCGATGCCGTCGACCAACGTGTTCGACAAGCAGGACCAAGCCTACAAGGACAGCGTGCTGCCCAAAGGCGTCAAGCGCGTCGCCGTCGAGGCGGGCGTGACCGGCGGCTGGTACAAGTATGTGCTGGACGGCGCGGTGGTCGGTATCGACACCTTCGGCGAATCTGCGCCGGCACCGGAACTGTTCAAGCATTTCGGTTTCACCACCGAGAACGTCGTCAAGGCAGTCAAAGGCGTCTTGTAACAAACATCGGCGACATTGCGGCACCGCCCGCAGAGGCGTTTCGCAATGTCATCATGACTGAATAAAGAGTGTTGTAAGACACCCCAATTTTTAATTACTTATGGGAGCATAAAATGGCAATTCGTGTTGGTATCAATGGATTCGGTCGTATCGGACGTATGGTGTTCCGTGCAGCGGCGAAAGACTTTCCGGAAATCGAAGTCGTCGCGATCAACGACCTGTTGGAGCCAGAATATCTGGCCTACATGCTGAAACACGACTCCGTGCATGGCCGCTTCAATGGAGATGTGTCGGTGAGCGGCAACAACCTGGTAGTGAACGGCAAGACCATCCGCCTGACCGCAGAGCGCGATCCTGCAAATCTGAAGTGGAACGAAGTTAAGGCAGACATCGTGATCGAATGCACCGGCTTCTTCCTGACCAAGGAAACCTGCCAGAAGCACATCGACGCAGGCGCGAAGAAAGTGGTCCAGTCCGCTCCTTCCAAGGACGACACGCCGATGTTCGTATACGGCGTGAACCACACCACCTACAAGGGCGAGAACATCGTTTCCGCAGCTTCCTGCACCACCAACGCATTGGCGCCGGTAGCCAAGGTTCTGAACGACACCTTCGGCATCAAGCGCGGCCTGATGACCACGGTGCACGCCGCAACTGCGACGCAGAAGACCGTAGACGGCCCATCCAGCAAGGACTGGCGCGGTGGCCGCGGCATCCTGGAAAACATCATCCCCTCCTCTACCGGCGCTGCCAAGGCAGTTGGTGTGGTGATTCCCGAGCTGAACAAAAAGCTGACCGGCATGGCGTTCCGCGTACCGACCTCCGACGTGTCCGTGGTCGACCTGACCTGCGAACTGAACAAGGCGGCTTCCTACGACGACATCTGCAAGGCGATGAAGGCGGCTTCCGAGAGTGGTCCGCTGAAGGGCGTGCTGGGTTATACCACCGAGTCCGTTGTTTCCACCGACTTCCGCGGCTACAGCGCGCCATCCGTGTTCGATGCAGGTGCAGGCATCGCGCTTGATCCTACCTTCGTCAAGGTGGTCGCATGGTATGACAACGAGTACGGCTACACCTGCAACCTGATGCGTCTGGTTGGTCACGTCGCCAAGTAAGGAAAAACCCCGGTTGTGGGGAGTGTGAAGCGCGGGCCGACAAGGCCGCGCTTTTCGCTTCCCACAAGCCCATTTGAATAATTGTTTTTGGAGTTGAGAATGTCTGTAATCAAGATGACCGATCTGGATCTGAAGGGCAAACGCGTCCTGATTCGTTCCGATCTGAATGTTCCCGTCAAAGATGGCAAAGTAACCTCCGATGCCCGCATCACCGCGTCGATGGCGACAATCAACGCCGCACTGAAGGCCGGTGCGCGCGTGATGGTCACTTCCCACCTGGGCCGTCCCGAAGAGGGCGTGTATTCGGAAGAGAATTCGCTCAAGCCGGTAGCCGATACCATCGCCAACAAACTGGGCAAGCCCGTGCGCCTGATCCGCGACTGGACCGATGGCGGCTTCAGCGTCGCCGAAGGCGAGCTGGTGTTGCTGGAGAACTGCCGCTTCAACAAGGGCGAGAAGAAGAGCAACGACGAGTTGTCGAAGAAATACGCCGCGCTGTGCGACGTGTTCGTGATGGACGCATTCGGAACCGCGCACCGTGCCGAGGCTTCGACCCACGGTGTCGCGAAGTTCGCGCCCGTGGCTGCCGCAGGCATCCTTCTGACCGAGGAACTGGAAGCGCTGACCAAGGCGCTGCTCAGCCCCGCCCGTCCGATGGTCGCGATCGTCGGCGGCTCCAAGGTATCGACCAAGCTGACCGTGCTGGAATCGCTGTCCGAGAAGTGCGAGCAGCTGGTGGTCGGTGGTGGCATCGCCAACACCTTCATCAAGGCGAACGGCGGCAACGTCGGTAAATCGCTGTGCGAAGACGACCTGGTGCCGACCGCACAGGCATTGATGAGCAAGATGCAGGCGCGCGGCGCTTCCATCCCGGTTGCGGTAGACGTCGTGGTAGGCAAGAAATTCGACGCCAATGAGCCGGCCGTGCTGAAGAATGTGGGCGACGTGGCTGACGACGACATGATCTTCGACATCGGTCCCAAGTCTGCACAGGAACTCGCCGACATCATCATGAAGGCGGGTACCGTGGTATGGAACGGTCCGGTCGGTGTGTTCGAGTTCGATCAGTTCGGCGAAGGCACCAAAACTATCGCCAAGGCGATCGCCGAGACCAAGGCGTTCACCTTGGCTGGCGGCGGTGACACCATTGCAGCCATTCAAAAGTACGACATCTATGACAAGGTGTCCTACATTTCCACCGCCGGCGGTGCGTTCCTGGAGTTCCTCGAAGGCAAGACTTTGCCGGCAGTGGAAATCCTTGAGCAGCGCGCAGCAGGCAAATAAACCTAGAGGATCGCGAAATACATATGCTGCGTAGAACCAAGATAGTTGCAACGCTGGGACCTGCTTCCAACGACCAGAAAGTGCTGGAAAAAATGATACGTGCCGGAGTCGATCTGGTGCGGATGAATTTCTCGCACGGTTCTGCGCAGGACCATATGAAGCGCGCCGACACCGTGCGCGCGGCGGCCAAGGCCTGCGGCCGCACGGTGGGTATCCTTGCCGACCTGCAGGGCCCGAAGATCCGCGTGCGCAAATTCGAGAACGACAAGATCGTGCTGAATCCGGGCGATCCATTCATCCTCGATGCGACACTGGACGGGCTGGGTAACCAGCAGCGTGTCGGGCTGGACTACAAGGAGCTGCCCAACGACGTCAGCGTCGGCACCGTGCTGCTGCTGAACGACGGCATGTTGGAGTTCCACGTCACCGGCGTCAAGGGGCCCGAGGTGCATTGCGTCGTCGTCCGTGGCGGCGTGTTGTCCAACAACAAGGGCATCAACCGCAAGGGCGGCGGCCTGACGGCTCCCGCGCTGACCGACAAGGACAAGGAAGACATCAAGACGGCCGCGCTGATCAAGGCCGACTATCTGGCGGTGTCCTTCCCGCGCACCGGCGATGACATGCGTCTGGCGCGCAAGCTGATGCATGAGGCCGGTGGCAAGAGTATGCTGATGGCGAAAATCGAGCGCGCAGAGGCGATCCCGGTGCTCGGTGACATCATCGATGCATCCGATGCGATCATGGTCGCGCGCGGCGACCTGTCGGTGGAAGTCGGCGATGCGGCCGTGCCGGGTCTGCAGAAACGCATGATCAAGATGGCACGCGCGAAGAACCGTCTGGTCATCACGGCGACCCAGATGATGGAATCGATGATCACCAATCCGATCCCGACCCGCGCGGAAGTGTCCGACGTGGCCAACGCGGTACTGGACGGCACCGATGCGGTGATGCTGTCGGCGGAAACCGCCGTCGGCGACTATCCGGTCGAGACCATCGAGGCGATGGCGCGCATCTGCCTCAAGGCCGAAGCCGAGACCGATGTCCACGCGGTCGAGCGCCGCTCCTCCAAGCAGACCTTCACCCGTATCGACCAGTCGATCGCGATGTCGGCCCTATACGCCGCTTCACACCTCAACGTGAAGGCCATCGTCGCGCTGACCCAGTCCGGGTCCACGCCGCTTTGGATGTCACGCGTCAATTCGCAGGTGCCCATCTTCGCGATGACACCGTTGAACGAGACCCTGACCAAGGTGACGCTGTTCAGTGGCGTGCATCCGATCGCCTTCAAGATCGAGCCCAAGGACCCGTCGCTGATCCTGCATGAGGCAGAAGACGAACTGGTCAGGCTGAAGCTGGTCAGCGAGGGCGACCTCGTGGTCATGACCATAGGCGAGTCGATCGGCATGTCGGGCCACACCAACACACTGAAGATCATCAAGGTCGGCGATCACCGTAAACATTCGTAATTGGAAATTTTTAACAGGAGAAAACAATGGCTTTAGTATCTTTGCGTCAATTACTCGACCACGCTGCGGAAAACGGTTACGGCCTGCCAGCGTTCAACGTCAACAACCTGGAGCAGGTCAAGGCGATCATGGAAGCGGCTGACGAATGCAACAGCCCGGTGATCATGCAGGGCTCCGCAGGTGCGCGCAAATACGCCGGTGAACCGTTCCTGCGCCACCTGATCGAAGCCGCAGTCGAGATGTATCCGCACATCCCCGTCGTCATGCATCAGGACCACGGCGCATCGCCGGCAGTCTGCATCAACGCGATCAAGTCAGGCTTCTCCAGCGTGATGATGGACGGCTCGCTGATGACCGACGGCAAGACACCTTCCAGCTTCGAGTACAACGTCAACGTGACCCGCAGCGTGGTCGAGATGTCCCATGCAGTCGGCGTTTCCGTCGAAGGTGAACTGGGCTGCCTGGGCTCGCTGGAATCCGGCCACGGTGAGAAGGAAGACGGCCACGGCGCCGAGGGCGTGCTGAGTCACGACCAGCTGCTGACCGACCCGAACGAAGCCGCCGAGTTCGTCAAGGCGACTCAAGTGGATGCACTGGCGATTGCGATCGGTACTTCCCACGGTGCGTACAAGTTCACCAAGCCGCCCACAGGCGACACACTGGCGATCAGCCGCATCAAGGAAATTCACGCACGCATCCCCAACACCCACTTGGTGATGCACGGTTCTTCTTCGGTGCCACAGGAATGGCTGGAGATCATCAACCAGTTTGGCGGTGCGATGCCCCAGACCTACGGCGTGCCGGTCGAAGAAATCGTCGAAGGCATCAAGCACGGTGTGCGCAAGGTGAACATCGACACCGACCTGCGCATGGCGTCTACCGGCGCGACCCGCCGCTACCTGGCGCAGAACCCGAAAGATTTCGATCCGCGCAAGTTCCTCGCCGAAACCACCAAGGCGATGAAGGCGATCTGCAAGGCGCGCTACGAAGCCTTCGGTTCCGCAGGCCAGGCCGGCAAGATCAAGCCGATCTCGCTGGACGCAATGGCGACCCGCTACATCAAGGGCGAGCTGAACGCCGTCATCAAGTAAGCAAAGCAGCACACTGCAAAAAAGCGACCCAAGGGTCGCTTTTTTGTTGCGTCAAATAATCTGCACAGGACTCTTGCTGGAAACGCCGAAGCCTCGTTATGGAGGTATTGGGTTTTCGCTGCAGTTGTTATGGGATGGCTAGTGGCATTGGTGTGAACGCGCAGAAAAGACGACGCAAAAAAAGACCCCGTTGCCGGGGTCTGGATGTGTGATGACTGCTAGGCTACTGGCCGACCGTCGTCACCGAGCCGGGGCCAGCGCCAGTCGCCGTAGCGGTGCCGACCGGGGTCAGCGCGCCGCTGGCACCGATCGAGTAGGTCGATACGGTGTTGTCGGTAAAGTTTGCCACATAGACGTATTGGGAGCTGGGGTCGATGCTGACCGATAGCGGTGTTACGCCGGCTGCAATGGTGGCCTGAGTGCCGCCGGTGACGGCATCGGTATCCATGGTCGTTAGCGCGCAAGTCGCAGGATCGAGGGCATAGCCCGAGACAGCACCTATGCCGGCATTCGCGACATAGACGTATAGGCCGGCAACGGGGTCTATCG
>DASWTZ010000113.1:0-64174 GCA_036401875.1 Gallionella sp. | reverse complement strand
ATGTTGCTCAATAGCCTGATGCCCAGCGAGCCGGTGTGGCTGGAGCAGGTGCACGGCGCGGCCGTGGCGAATGCCGACATGGCCGGATGCCTGGTGCAGGCCGATGCCTGCATCGCGCGGCAGCGCTGTTCGGTTTGCGTGGTGATGACGGCGGATTGCCTGCCGGTGCTGTTGTGCGACGCGCAGGGCAGCGTGGTCGGCGCGGCTCACGCCGGCTGGAAAGGGCTGGCGGCGGGCGTCATCGAGTCCACCGTGCGGGAGATGGGCGTCGCGCCGCAACATCTGATGGCATGGCTGGGGCCCGCGATCAGCCAACAGGCCTTCGAGGTGGGCGATGAGGTGCGCGCCCGGTTCGTGGAGGCCGACCCGCAGGCTGCGGCAGCATTCATCCCGGGCAGGGACGGAAAATGGTTCGCCGACATCTATGCGCTGGCACGTTTGCGCCTGGATGCCCTAGGCATCGTGCAGGTCTATGGCGGCGGCTACTGCACCTACAGCGAGCGTGACAGGTTTTATTCCTATCGCCGCGACGGTGCGACCGGACGGATGGGAACTTTTATCTGGGTCGAATAAGGACTGCCTCTCTAGTCACCTATGGCGGGCGACTTTCCGGGGTGATTATCCATAGGCGTCATTTTCGATTGCTGCCCGTATGGTGCGGTGGTACATTGGATCGAACGTTGCCAATCCCCTGATAAGGAAAAGTATCATGACGATTACCCGCCGCGATTTCCTCAAGCAAAGCGTAGTTGTTTCCTCGGCAGCAGCAACGGCCGGCATCCCGATGGGGGAGATTGCGAATGCCGCGACGCAGAGTTCGCAAGCGCAATGGCGGTGGGACAGGGGGGTATGCCGCTTCTGCGGCGTCGGTTGCGGCATACAAGTTGCCACACACAAGGGCAAGATCGTCGCCACCCGGGCCGACGCCGATGCGCCGGTCAATCGCGGACTCAACTGCGTCAAGGGCTACTTCAACGGCAAGATACTCTACGGCAGGGACCGGCTCACCCAGCCGCTGCTGCGGATGAAGAACGGCCGTTATGACAAGCAGGGCGATTTCGTGCCGGTCTCCTGGGATCGCGCGTTCGACGAGATGGAGCGACAGTTCAAGCGGCATTACCGTGAGCTCGGGCCGACCGGTGTCGGCTTCTTCGCCTCGGGGCAGCACACCATTCAGGAAGGCTATGCCGCGGTCAAACTGTTCAAGGCGGGCTTTCGTACCAACAATCTCGACCCCAACGCGCGCCACTGCATGGCCTCGGCGGTGGCGGCTTTCATGCAGACCTTCGGCATCGACGAGCCGGCCGGCAATTACGACGACATCGAGCACACCGACACCATCATCTCCTGGGGCGCGAACATGGCCGAGATGCACCCGGTACTGTGGACGCGCGTCACCGACCGCCGCATGGGCAATCCGGATGTGCGCGTGGTCAACCTGACCACGGTCAGCAACATGTCGTCGAATATCGCCGACATGGAGATCGTCTTCAAGCCGAGCACCGACCTTGCGATCATGAACTATCTCGCGCGCGAGATCGTGACACGCGACGCGGTGAACTGGGACTTCATCAACAAGCATTGCGCATTTGCGACCGGACCGAGCGACATCGGTTACGGCATGCGCGGCACGGACAAGTACGACTACGCGGCCGAGAAGGACACCAACGCGAAGGAACTGTCCGTGCAGTTGGGCCGCGAGGAGGCGATCGCTCAGGGCAAGCAGGCAGGGGCGACGGTGGAACAGAAGAACCGCGCGACGCCAGACAATCACTGGCTGATCACATTCGAGGACTTCAGGAAAGGGATCGAGCCTTACACGCTGGATTTCGTCGCCCAACTGGCCAAGGGCGATCCGGATGAGTCACTGGCCGATTTCAAGGCGAAACTGAAGCGGCTTGCCGATCTTTATATCGAGAAGAACCGCAAGGTGGTCAGCTTCTGGACGATGGGCTTCAACCAGCACCAGCGCGGTACATGGGTCAACGAACAGGCCTACATGGTCCATCTGCTGCTGGGCAAGCAGGCGATGCCCGGCAACGGCGCGTTCTCGCTGACCGGCCAGCCCTCCGCATGCGGCACCGCGCGCGAGGTCGGCACGTTCTCGCACCGCTTGCCGGCGGACATGGTGGTGAACAACCCCGGCCACCGCGCTGCTGCCGAGAAAATCTGGAAGTTGCCGGCCAGAACGCTGAACCCCAAGGTCGGCAGCCATTTCACCAAGTTGATGCGCGACATCGAGGACGGCCAGATCAGGTGGGCGTGGATACAGGTCTGCAACCCCTTCCAGGACACCGCTAACGCCAACCACTGGATACATGCGGCGCGCGAGAAGGATAATTTCATCGTAGTGTCGGACGGTTACCCCGGCATTTCCACCAAGGTGGCCGACCTGGTGCTGCCGTCGGCGATGATCTTCGAGAAGTGGGGCGGCTATGGTAATGCCGAGCGCCGCACCCAGCTGTGGCGCGAACAGGTGCCGCCGCCGGGGCTGGCGCGCAGTGACATTTGGCAGATCATCGAGTTCTCGAAGCGATTCAGGCTCAAGGAGGTGTGGGGCGAGCAGAAGCTGCCGGGGCTGAAGGAGGATGGTTTTGCCGACGGCAAACTGCCGGACGTGCTGACCGGTTCGGGACATTCTCCCAATGCGACCTTGTATGAGGTGCTGTTCGCCACGCCGGACAACAGGAAGGTCAAGTGGCCCGATGCGATCGCCAATGGCCACGACAACCATACCGCGAAGCTGCTGGGCGACGGCTGGTTCCCGGAGAAGGCGCTGTTCGAGGAATACGCACAGTTTGGCCGTGGCCATGCCCATGATCTCGCGCCGTTTGACGTGTATTTCCGCGATGATGTGCGAGGCCTGAAGTGGCCGGTCGTGGACGGCAAGGAAACGCACTGGCGCTTCAACGAAGCCTATGATCCCTACGTCAAGAAAGGCAGCGGCTTCGATTTCTATGGCACGGCGTTCAAGTCGCTGCCCAGCGGCAATCTCGATGGCGTAACCAGCCAGGAGCAAACCAGCATCGCCGGTCGCGCCAAGATATTTTTCCGTCCCTATGCCGCGCCGGTGGAACAGCCGGACCAAAGTTTCGACATGTGGCTCAACACCGGTCGCGTGTTGGAGCACTGGCATTCCGGCACAATGACACGGCGTGTGCGCGAGCTGCACTGGGCTGTCCCTTCCGCGGTGATGTTCATGCATCCGGCGGATGCCAAGGCGCGCGGCCTCAAGCAGGACGACATTGCGTGGGTCGAGTCGCGGCGCGGCAAGGTTAAGGCGGCCGTTGAGACGCAGGGGCGCAATCGTCCGCCGAGAGGGACGGTGTTCGTGCCCTGGTTCGACGAGGGCGTGTTCATCAACAAGGTGACGCTGGACGCCACCTGCCCGATCTCCAAGCAGACCGACTTCAAGAAATGCGCGGTCAAAGTTTACAAGGCCTGATCGAATGAATCCACCAGGGAGAAATGTCATGCGTAATCGCTCTGTATCAACCGTAGCCCGGCTACTGGCAGGTTTGGCCTTGATTGCGGCAGGCGTCGCATACGCGGCCGGCCAACCCATCAAGGCGGACGACATGGGGTTGAGCAAGGAAAGCGTCTTTGCGGTGCCGACACCCGTGGTGTACCACTATGGCGCCGTCCAGCCGGGTGAAGGCAAGCTGTTGCCGCGTGCCTATCTGGGTGCCCCCCCGCAGATATCGCATGACATCGGCGCGTTTTTGCCGATCACATCGCAAAACAATATGTGCATTGCCTGCCATGACCAGCCGGGCGAATGGGGCAAAAAGCCGGAAGCGGGGACTGCCACGCCGATGCCGCCCAGCCATTACACCGACCTGCGCAATGCGCCCGGCAAGGTGACGGATCAGGTGATCAATGCACGTTACAACTGCAATCAATGCCACGTTCCTCAGACCGATGCCCCGACTCTGGTGGGCAACACCTTCTCTGCAGGGAACAGGCGCTGACGCAATGATCGGGTAAAAGTATTCACAGCCACACCAGAATCCAGTAAAGTGCCATCCGTTCCTAACCGATAAGAGCAAAAATATGAGTGAAAAAGGACAACAACTGCAAGACCCGTTTCTTAATACGCTGCGCAAGGAGCATGTCCAGGTGGCGATCTATCTGGTGAACGGGATCAAGCTGCAGGGCCATATCGAGTCATTCGATCAATATGTGGTGCTGTTGAAGAACACCATCACCCAGATGGTCTACAAGCATGCCATTTCGACCATCGTGCCGGTACGTGCAGTCAGCATTCCTACCGTAGCCAACCAGTAATGCAGCACCAGACGGCTGGAGCCGAGACTGCGGTTCTGGTCAGTATCGATTTTGGCGAGACCGATTACAGCGAGAGCCTGGAAGAACTGAAGCTGCTGGCCGAGACGGCCGGTGTGCGCACGCTGGCCGTCGTTGAAGCCAAGCGGCAACGCCCCGATGCGGCGCTGTTTGCCGGTAGCGGCAAGGTGCAGGCGATCGCCGAGCTTGTCGAGAGCCTGGAATTCCCGACGGTCATCTTCAATCACGATCTATCCCCTGCGCAGATGCGCAATCTGGCCGCCAAGCTGAATACCAGGGTGATCGACAGGACCATGCTGATCCTGGATATCTTTGCGCAGCGGGCGCAGAGCCACGAAGGCAAGCTCCAGGTCGAGATCGCGCAGCTCAGGTACCTTGCGACGCGCCTGGTAGGCATGAACCAGGACATGGGGCAGCAGAAACACGCTGTGGGCGCGCGCGGCCCGGGCGAGACCATGCTGGAGCTCGACAGGCGCAAGCTGGCCAAGCGGGTGCACCTGCTCAAGGAGCGCATCGAGAAACTCAAGAATCAGCGTGAAGTGCAGCGCCGCGCGCGCAACCGGGCGGATGTGCTGTCGGTGTCCATCGTGGGGTATACCAACGCGGGTAAATCCACGTTGTTCAACCGGCTGACCCGTGCGGATGTCTATGTCGCCGACCAGTTGTTCGCCACGCTGGATACCACCTCGCGCCGCATGTTCACCGAGGGGCCGGGCGAAATCGTCCTGTCAGATACGGTGGGCTTCATCCGCCACCTGCCTCACTCGCTTGTGGCAGCCTTTCGCAGCACGCTTGAGGAGACAATACAGGCCGATCTGCTGCTGCATGTGGTGGATGTCAACAGCGCCAATCGTGATGAACAAATCTCGGAGGTGAACAAGGTGCTGGGCGAGATTGACGCGGCGGCCATCCCGCAGGTGATGGTGTTCAACAAAATCGACCTTCAGGCGATACCGCCGGGTATCGAACGGGACGAATATGGTAGAATCGCCCGTGTTTTTCTGAGTGCCAAAACTGGCGAAGGTCTGGATGGGCTGCGGCAGGCGCTGCTGGAATCCAAGGCCGCACGCCAGATTTCCCTGGCGAATGAACAACAACTTATTTGAGCGAGTAGATTATGGGATTGAATGATCCGCAATGGGGCAGGAATAACAGCGGCGGCCCGCCTGACCTGGAGGAGCTGTTTCGCAAGCTGAACCAGAAAGTGTCGTCCATGATGGGCGGCAAGGGAAGCTCCGGAAAATCCGGCGGTGAGGGCGGGGCGCAGGGCTTTGCGCCAGGCGTCGGCCTGATCGTCGTCATCGTTGCGCTGATCTGGGCTGCAAGCGGCTTCTATATCGTCAATGAGGGGCAGCGTGGCGTGGTCTTGCGTTTCGGCAAGAAAGTGGAGGTGAAGGAGGCGGGGCCTCGCTGGCATTTGCCCTACCCGATCGAGACGGTGGAGGTGGTCAATCTCAGCCAGGTCAGGACGGTTGAGGTTGGATATCGCGACAACGTCAAAAACAAGCTCCTGAAAGAGTCGCTGATGCTGACCGATGATGAGAACATCATCGACATTCAGTTTGCCGTGCAGTATTACCTGAGTGATCCGGCGGATTATCTGTTCAATAACCGTATGCCCGACGAGAACGTCCGTCAGGCCGCCGAAACGGCCATTCGCGAGGTGGTGGGCAAGAGCAAAATGGACTTCGTGCTGTATGAGGGGCGTGAGCAGGTTGCCGCGTCGGCGACCAAGCTGATTCAGGATATTCTGGATCGCTACAAGTCGGGCATCTTGATCAGCAAGCTGACCATGCAGAATGCACAGCCGCCAGAGCAGGTTCAAGCGGCTTTTGATGATGCCGTGAAGGCCGGACAGGACCGTGAACGCCAGAAGAACGAGGGGCAGGCATATGCAAACGATGTCATCCCGCGCGCAAGCGGCGCGGCGGCGCGCCTGATTCAGGAGTCACAAGGTTATAAACAAAGCGTGATTGCGAATGCCGAGGGTGATGCCAGTCGTTTCAAACAGGTGCTGGTTGAATACGAGAAGGCACCGAAGGTCACACGCGAACGGATGTATCTGGACATGATGCAGCAGGTCATGGGCAATGTCAGCAAGGTCATGGTGGACCAGAAGAACGGCAACAGCCTGCTCTATCTGCCGCTGGACAAGTTGATCGAAAGCACGCGTACGGGCACGGGTGCCCTCGCTTCACCTGTGCCTGCGGCTACGCCGGAGTCCAGCGATAACACTGCGGCACAACGCACAAGGGATTCCTTGCTGAGCCGCAACAGGGAGGCTCGCCAATGATTAAGAATATGAACAACCTGCTGATCGCGGTAATTGCCGCACTGGTCCTGTTGAGTATGAGTGTTTTTGTGGTTGACCAGAGGCAGAATGCGATCGTGTTCCAGCTGGGTGAGGTGGTCAGTGTGAAAACCGAACCCGGATTGTATGTAAAGATGCCTTTTGTGCAGAACGTGCGCTTCTTCGATTCGCGCATCCTGACACTGGATACCGTGGAGCCCGAGCGTTTCATCACAGCCGAAAAGAAAAACGTGCTGGTGGATTCCTTTGTCAAATGGCGTATCGTGGATGTGAAGCAGTATTACATCAGCGTGGGTGGTGATGAGGTGCGCGCCAAGACACGTTTGCTGCAGACAGTCAATTCGAGCATGCGTGAGGAATTCGGAAAACGCACCATCCATGAAGTGGTTTCGGGCGAGCGCGACAAGATCATGGAAGTGCTGCGAACCAAAACAGACAATGACGCGCGCAAGATCGGCGTCGAGGTGCTGGATGTCCGTCTGAAGCGCGTCGATTTCCCAATCGAGATCAGCGACTCCATTTACCGCCGCATGGACGCCGAGCGCAAACGGGTGGCGAACGAACTGCGCGCCTCCGGTGCTGCCGAAGGCGAGAAGATCAAGGCAGATGCCGACAAGCAGCGCGAGGTGATTCTGGCTGAAGCGTATCGCGACGCGCAGAAAACCAAGGGTGAGGGTGATGCCAGGGCAGCCGCGATCTATGCCGCCGCGTTTGGCCGCAACCCGGAGTTCTACTCGTTCTATCGCAGCCTGGAGGCGTACAAGCAGAGTTTCAAGGACAAGAATGATGTGATGGTGGTGGATCCTAGTTCGGCGTTCTTCAAATATTTGAAGAGTTCCGGCAAGGGCGCCCAATAGTGCTTGAATTCTGGTTGCTCGGTTTTGCGATGATGCTGGTGATAGAAGGGTTGTTGCCATTCCTGCTGCCAACATTGTGGCGCGATACCTTTCGTAAACTGGTATCGCTCACGGACGGTCAGTTACGTTTTGTCGGAATCACCTCAATGTTGTCCGGCCTGTTGATGTTGTATTGGATCATATGATGCAAAACTGGTTACTCCCGGAATACATCCAGGACATGTTGCCGGAAGAGGCGTGGCGCGTGGAGCAGATGCGAGCGCAGTTTCTCGATCTGTTGCGCAAGTCCGGCTACCAATTGGTTGTCCCCCCCCTGATGGAATACGCGGAATCGCTGCTGATAGACGGCAGTGACGACATGGATCTGCGCACCTTCAAGCTGGTCGATCAGCTGGGCGGACGGACCTTGGCGCTGCGTGCCGACATCACGCCGCAGGTGGCGCGCATCGACGCGCACCTGCTCAATCGCCAGGGTGTGGCGCGCCTGTGCTATGCGGGGAGTGTGTTGCATACCCAGCCTGCCGGACTGACCCGTACTCGGGAGTTGTTGCAGATTGGTGCCGAGTTATATGGGCATAGTGGCCTGGAGAGCGATCTTGAGATCCAGCAACTGATGCTGCAATCCCTGACCTTGCTGGGGGTGAAGGATGTTCATCTCGATCTTGGTCACGTCGGCGTGTTCCGCGCGCTGGTGAACCATGCCGGGCTGGACAAGTCGCTGGAGGGCGAATTGTTCACCGCCTTGCAGGGCAAGGACAGCGCTGTCCTGCAGGGATTGACGCAGGGTCTCGACAAAGCTTTGCGCGAGGCCCTGCTTGCCCTGCCATCGCTGTACGGGGAATGTGCCGACGTGCTCTCGCGGTCTCGCCGGCTGTTGCCGGCCCACCCGGGAATCACGGCTGCGCTGGATGCCCTGCAAAGCGTCTCGGAGAAGCTTCGACCATTGGTGTCCAGCGTGGGCATAGATCTGGCCGACCTGCGAGGCTACCATTACCACAGCGGCATGGTGTTCGCTGCCTATCATGCCGGCAGCCATGACGCGATCGCACTGGGCGGTCGTTATGATGATCTGGGCAAGTGTTTCGGGCGTGCCCGTGCGGCGACGGGATTCAGCATGGACCTGCGCCAGTTGTACCGTTTGCTGCCTGCGCAGCAAGCAAGACTGGGCGTTTGTGCGCCTCATTTGGACAATGACGCATTGCATGACAAGATCGTCGAATTGCGCGCCGCGGGTGAGACCGTGGTGGTGGACTTGATGGGCGATGCGTCGCTTCGCAGGGAGTTGCAGTGCGATCGCGAGTTGGTGCTGCGCGATGGAGCATGGCAAGTCGATGCACTTTGATTTTCAAGAACTGGAAGTATCGTAATGGCTAAGAACGTCGTAGTAATAGGAACCCAGTGGGGTGATGAAGGCAAAGGTAAGATCGTCGACTGGCTGACGGATCATGCGCACGGGGTCGTGCGTTTTCAGGGGGGGCATAACGCCGGTCACACCCTGGTGATCGGCGGCAAGAAGACGGTATTGCACCTGATTCCTTCAGGAATCCTGCGTGACCATGTGATGTGCTATATCGGCAACGGTGTGGTGCTGTCGCCGCATGCGCTGCTCAAGGAAATGGACGAGTTGCAGCAGGCCGATATCGACGTCTACAACAGGTTGAAGGTTTCCGAGGCCTGCCCGCTGATCCTGCCCTACCATGAAGCCATCGACAAGGCACGCGAGCTGGCAAAAGGCGCGGCCAAGATAGGGACGACAGGGCGCGGGATCGGCCCCGCCTATGAAGACAAGGTCGCGCGTCGCGCGATACGACTGCAGGACATCTTTTACCGTGAGCGCTTTGCCGCAAAACTGGGCGAGGTGCTCGATTATCACAACTTCGTGCTGAAGAACTATTTCCAGGCTGCAACGGTGGACTTCCAGAAGACACTGGACGAGACGCTGGCACTGGCCGAGCGCATCAAGCCGCTGGTGATGGACGTGCCGCGTGCCCTGTATGAGTCCAGCCAGTCGGGCAAGAGCCTGTTGTTTGAAGGTGCACAGGGCGCATTGCTGGATATTGACCATGGCACCTACCCGTTCGTCACTTCCAGCAACTGCGTCGCCGGGGCTGCCAGTGCGGGTGCGGGGGTGGGCCCGCAGATGCTCAATTATGTGCTTGGCATCACCAAGGCGTACACCACCCGTGTCGGTTCCGGCCCGTTCCCGACCGAGCTATATGACGCGGTGGACAAGCGCGACCCGGTCGGCGAAGGGTTGGCCAGACGCGGCCATGAATTCGGATCAACGACCGGGCGTGCGCGGCGTTGCGGCTGGTTCGATGCCGCAGCGCTTAAACGTTCGATCCAGATCAATGGTGTATCCGGCCTGTGCATCACCAAGCTGGATGTGATGGATGGCATGGAGACGGTGCGCCTCGGGGTAGGTTACCGGATCAATGGCGTGGAAAGCGACATTTTGCCTGCCGGGGCAGATGCGCTGGTTGATTGCCAGCCGATCTACGAGGAAATGCCAGGATGGAGCCAGACCACCCTGGGGGTGCAGCGCTACCAGGACCTACCCCAGGCTGCCCGCAACTATCTTGAACGGATTGCGCAGGTGTGTGGCGTGCCGATTGATATGGTCTCGACCGGTCCAGACCGCGATGAAACCATCGTGCTGCGCCATCCGTTCGAGTAGTTTGAGAATGTTCTGCCTGATGCAAGGAACACAGTGCATGGTCCGCGCTGTGTTTCTGTCGCTGCATCTAGCCTGCAAGAAAGTGTCCGTAATCATCGAAATGACGATTCGGTTGCACAAAGAAAATGGCTCGCTTGCGCGAGCCATCTCATGTTTTGGTGCCCAGAAGAGGACTCGAACCTCCACACCTTGCGGCACACGGACCTGAACCGTGCGCGTCTACCAATTCCGCCATCTGGGCTTCGTTTTGCTGAAGGCGCGCAATTTAATAGTTAAAGGAAATATTGTCAATGAAAAATAAAAAAAATTTACGTGAGCAGGACCCGTATCTGGAACGTGAGCGCGAACAGTACGAGAATCCGCTCCCCAGCCGGGAGTTCATCATGCAGATACTCACCGAGCAGGGCGCGCCCATGACGGATGAGGAATTGCAACACATCCTGCATATCAGGAAGGATGAAATCGACTTGTTCTCGCGCAGGCTGCGCGCCATGGAGCGCGACGGGCAAATCATGCGCAACCGCAAGCGTTCGATTTGTGTGATGGACAAGCTGGACCTGATCAAGGGCAAGGTGCAGGGCCATCCGGACGGATTCGGCTTCCTGATTCCCGAGGATGGCAGCCAGGACATGTTCCTCAGCGAGAAGGAGATGCACCAGGTATTGAACGGCGACGTGGTGATGGTGCGGCAGGCCGGGGTGGACCGACGCGGCCGTCCCGAGGCCAAGATCGTTGAGGTGCTGGAGCGCGCCAACAACCGCGTGGTCGGCCGCCTGTTCGAAGAGCACGGCATCCTGTTCGTGGTGGCCGAGAACCGCCGCATCACCCAGGACATCCTGATCGCTGCCGGGGAATCCGGCGGGGCAAAGGCCGGGCAGGTCGTGGTTGCCGAGATTCTGCAACAGCCGAACAAGCATGCGCAACCGATAGGCCGGATCACCGAGGTGCTTGGCAACTATGCCGATCCGGGCATGGAGATCGAGATTGCGCTGCGCAAACATGACCTGCCGCATGAGTTCCCCAGGGATGCCGAGCGGCAGGCCAAGGCGTTTTCGCCTGAAGTCATGCCGGAAGACTGGACCGGGCGCGAAGACATCCGCAACCTGCCGCTGGTCACGATAGACGGCGAAACCGCACGCGATTTTGACGATGCGGTGTATTGCGCCCCTGAGAAGGGTGGTTACCGCCTGGTGGTGGCGATCGCAGACGTCAGCCATTACGTGCAGACCAACGATGCCCTAGATCGCGAGGCAATCTCCCGCGGCAATTCGGTATATTTTCCGCGCCGCGTGATTCCAATGCTACCGGAAGAGCTGTCCAATGGGCTGTGTTCGCTCAATCCCCAGGTGGATCGCCTGTGCATGGTGTGCGATATGCACATCAACAGCAGCGGCGATATCGAGAAGTACCGGTTCTATCCTTCGGTGATGTATTCCCACGCGCGGCTGACCTATAACCAGGTCGCCGAGATGCTGGCCGAGCCGGACGGCAAGCTGGCCAAGAGCAATGCCGCCATCGTGCCGCACCTGCAGCATCTGTACGAGCTGTTCAGGAAACTGCTGAAGGCACGCGAGAAACGCGGCGCGATCGACTTCGAGACCGTCGAGACGCAGATGATCTTCACCGACCAGGGCAAGATCGAGCGCATCGTCCCGGTGGTGCGCAACGACGCGCACAAACTGATTGAGGAATGCATGCTGGCCGCCAACGTGTGCGCGGCAAGTTACCTGCAGGAACACCAGCATGCCGTGCTGTACCGCATTCACCAGGGGCCGACCCCGGAAAAGCTGGAGGCGTTACGTGAATTCATGAAGGAATTCGGCCTGCAATTGACCGGGGAAGATGAGCCGCAGGCGGCCGATTATTCCAAGCTGCTCAAGCGCATCAAGGGGCGCCCAGATGCGGGCCTGTTGCAGACCGTGATGCTGCGCTCGCTGCGTCAAGCCAAATACGAGCCAGAGAATATCGGCCACTTCGGACTGGGTTACGACGCCTATACGCACTTCACCTCGCCGATACGCCGCTACCCCGACCTGCTGGTGCATCGCGCCATCAAGGCCGTGTTGCAGGGCAAACACTACAAGCCGGCGCAGAAATGGGCGGAACTGGGCGCGCACTGCTCGATGACCGAGCGCCGCGCCGACGACGCGACGCGCGATGTGGAAGCCTGGCTGAAATGCTTCTACATGCGCGACCACCTGGGCAGCGTGTTCACCGGCACGGTATCGTCGGTCACCGGTTTCGGCATGTTCGTATCGCTCGACGACCTGTATGTCGAGGGGCTGGTGCACATTTCCGAACTGGGCAAGGATTATTTCCAGTTCGACGCGGCCAAGCACCAGCTGCTCGGCGAGCGCACCGGTCATCGCTATCGCATCGGTGACCGGGTGCAGGTGCGTGTCGTCAAGGTGGACATGGAGAACACCAAGATCGATTTCGTGTTGCATGAGGTGATCGAGACTGGCGCGCATGGGAACGAAGTGGACGGCAAGCATGCCGGCAAGAAATCTGCCAAGCACAAGGAAAATAAACATCATGGCTGACCTGCGCCTGATCTACGGCTTCCATGCGGTAACGGCACGCATCCGCCAGAACCCGGAAGGGGTACTGGAACTCTACATGCAAGCTCAGCGCAATGATCCGCGGATGCGCGACCTGCTCAAGCTGGCCGAAGAAGGTGGGGTGCGCGTCATTCCTGTGGATGCTAAGCGTCTCGACGGCATGGCCGGCCATGCTCGCCATCAGGGCGTGGCGGCACGGGTCGATGCCTCGCGCCGTGTCCAGCACCTCGATGATGTGCTGGATACGCTGCAAGAGCCGCCGTTGCTGCTGGTGCTTGACGGCGTACAGGACCCGCACAACCTGGGCGCCTGCCTGCGCAGTGCCGATGCGTTCGGCGTGCACGCTGTGATCGCCCCGAAGGACAGGGCGGTCGGCATCACCGCCACGGTCGAAAAGGTCGCCTGCGGTGCTGCCGAGACCGTGCCCTATATCACCGTTACCAACCTTGCGCGTACGCTGCGCGAATTGCAGGAACGCGACATCTGGGTCGCCGGTGCGGCAGGCGAGGCTGAGCAGGACCTGAACGGCTTCAGGCACACCCGCGCGCTTGCCTGGGTGCTGGGGGCCGAGGGCGAGGGATTGCGCCGCCTGACCCGCGAGACCTGCGACGAGCTGGTGCGCATCCCGATGCTGGGCAGTGTCGAGAGCCTGAACGTCTCGGTCAGCGCAGGCATCTGCCTGTTCGAGACGAGAAGGCAGCGCGCGGCGGGTTGAAGAGCGTGCCTGCATCGTGACGCGCTGAAATCGCCATGAATCTCCTGCGCCTTTCCCTCAACCTGCTGCGGCGTGACTGGCGTGCCGGCGAATGGCGCGTGCTGCTGCTGGCACTGGTGCTGGCAGTTGGTAGCCTTGCGACCGTGGGGCTGTTCGCCGACCGCGTGCGCCAAGCGTTGCAGCAGGAGGCCACCAGTCTGATCGGCGCGGATCTGCGCATCACTTCGACTAGACCGCTGCCGCCCGATTATCACCGCAGTGCGCTGGCGCATGGCTTGCGGGTGGCAGAGAGCAGCAGCTTCCCGAGCATGGTGGCGTACCGCGAACAGACGCTGCTCGCCGAGATTCAGGCCGTGGAGACTGGGTACCCGCTGCGCGGCGCGATCACGATCGAGGACGACGGCGAACATGTCGCACGCGGGATTCCGGCACGCGGTACGGTGTGGGTGGATGACCGCCTGCTGAGACGTCTCGAATTGCATGTCGGAGAAGAAGTCGGCATCGGCACACAGCGCTTCGTCGTGGCGGCGCGCATCGTGAAAGACATCGACCAGTCCATCGGCTTTTCCAGTTTTGCGCCGCGTGTGCTGATGAACGGGCAGGACCTGGTGGCGACCGGACTGCTGCAGGAAGGCAGCCGCATCACTTACCGCCTGATGGTCGCAGGCAAAGATTTTCAGGTCGCAGCGTTGCGCGATGAATGGACGCCGAAACTATCGGGCAACCAGAAGCTGGAAGGCGTGCGCGATGCACGCCCCGAGATCCGCAGCGCACTCGAACGGGCCGAGCATTTTCTCGGTCTGGCGGCGTTGACCGCCGCGATCCTGGCTGGAGCGGCGCTGGCGCTGGCGGCACGGCGGTTCGTGCTGCGCCACCTGGATGGCTGTGCCGTGATGCGCTGTCTGGGCGCCCAGCAGGGGCAGGTGTTGCGGCTGTTCCTCTATCAGTTCCTGCTGCTCGGTCTGGTCTCGGTTCTGCTCGGTGCCGCGCTGGGGTATGTCACGCAGGCGATCCTAGTCGGATTCATCGCCTCGATGCGCGACGCTCAATTGCCCCAGCCGGGATTCCTGCCGGCGATCAAGAGTGCGGTCAGTGGTTTCTCGCTGCTGCTCGGGTTCGCCTTCCTGCCGTTGCTGCAGTTGCGCAAAGTGTCGCCGTTGCGGGTACTGCGTCGCGAGCTGGGCGCGCCGCAGGCGAATGTCGCGCTGGTGTACGGTCTGGCGGTGCTGGTGCTGGCCGGGTTGTTCCTGTGGCATTCGGGTTCGGCCAGACTGGGCTTGGCGATGCTGGGTGGACTACTGGCCGGTCTGGCTGTCTTTGGCTGCCTGGCGTGGCTGGTCCTGCACGGGCTGGCGAGTCATGGCGCGCACATGGCGTCGCACTGGCGGCATGCGGTGAACAATCTGGTCAGGCACGGGCGCAGCAACGCTTTGCAGATCGTCGCGCTGGCGCTTGGCGGCATGGCCCTGCTGCTGCTGACGCTGGTGCGTGCCGACCTGCTGCGCGGCTGGCAGGACAAGCTGCCCGCGGATACGCCCAACCGCTTTGTCGTGAACATCCAGCCCGACCAGTACCAGCCCGTCCTGGATTTCTTCGCGGGCCGGCAGGTGCCGCAGCCGCAACTGCTGCCGATGGTGCGCGGTCGGCTGGTCGGGATCAACGAGCGCACCATCAATGGCGACAGCTATCCCGATCCGCGTGCCCGCGGACTGGTCGAGCGTGAGTTCAACCTCTCCTATGCAGAGCAAATGCCGGAATGGAACGAGCTGCTGCAAGGAAAGTGGTGGGGGGCCGGGGAGGCGGGGCAACTTTCCGTCGAGGAGGGGATCGCGCAGACGCTGGGAATCCGGCTCGGCGACCGGCTGACCTACGATGTCGCGGGGAACCGCTTCACTGCAAATGTTACCAGTTTGCGAAAGGTGCAGTGGGACTCGATGCGGGTCAATTTCTTCGTGATCGCCACGCCGGAGCTGCTCGGCGAGTTCCCGGCCAGCTACCTGACCAGCTTCTACCTCCCGCAGGAGCGGGTGCGCATCGGCGATGAGCTGGCACGCGAATTCCCCAACGTGCTGCTGATCGATACCGGCGCGGTGATTGCTCAGGTGCGGCACATCATGGATGAGGTGACGCAGGTGATGGGCGCAGTGTTCCTGTTTACACTGCTTTCCGGTTTCGCGGTGCTGTACGCGGCGATGCTGGCAACCCAGGATGAGCGCACCCACGAGGCGGCGGTATTGCGCACCCTGGGTGCGGACGGGCGGTATCTGCGCCGCCTGCACCTCGCCGAGTTCGCCGTGCTGGGCGGGGTGAGCGGATTGTTTGCGGCGGCCGGCGCGGTGTTGCTCGGCTGGGTGCTGGCGCGCTTTGTTCTGGAGGTGCCGTATCAGCCCGGCGCTGCCGTATGGCTGACCGGCATGCTCGGCGGTGTCGCTGCGGTGTCGCTGGCCGGCTGGCTGGGCACGAGGCGGCTGGCGGCCTTGCCGCCGCTGGTGATCCTGCGCGACTGACGCCACGAGGCCGGGGCGGTTTTCGCTAGATGAGGTTGAGCGAAATGCCGCGTGGTGGTAGAATACGCGCCGCTCCGGAATGGTCCGGGGCAAATTTCCCGTTCGCGCAAGTTGGGGTGCCCACATGGGTCAGGCTGGCGAGCGGTAGTGATAACCCTTACGATTGGAGCAATCATGGCTGTAACTATGCGTCAAATGCTGGAAGCTGGTGTGCATTTCGGACACCAGACCCGTTTCTGGAACCCGAAGATGGCACCATATATCTTCGGTCATCGCAACAAGATTCACATCATCAACCTGGAAAAGACCGTCGCGATGTTTGCTGAAGCGGAAAACTTCGTGCGCAAGCTGTCTGCCAAAAAAGGCACGGTGCTTTTCGTGGCAACCAAGCGTCAGGCTCGCGAGATCATCCAGGAAGAGGCGGTGCGTGCCGATTCCCCGTTCGTTAACTATCGCTGGCTGGGCGGCATGCTGACCAACCACAAGACCGTCCAGGAATCCATCAAGCGCCTGCGCGAGCTGGAGCAGATGACTGCCGATGGTGCTACAGAAAAAGTATCCAAGAAAGAGGCGCTGATGATGAAGCGCGAACTGGAAAAGCTGAACCGCAGCCTGGGTGGCATCAAGGATATGCAGGGCCTGCCGGCTGCGCTGTTCGTGATCGACGTCGGCTACCAGAAGGGCGCTATCGTCGAGGCGCAGAAGCTGGGTATCCCGGTGATCGGCATCGTGGATACCAACAACTCGCCACTGGGCGTGGACTACGTCATTCCCGGTAACGACGATTCCACCCAGGCGATCCGTCTGTACGCCCGCGCGATCGCGGATGCGGTGCTGGAAGGCCGTTCCCAGGCGATGAACGAGCTGGTCGAGCAGGTGGCTGAAGCAGCGGCCTGAGCCCCGACAAGACGCACAAAGGGGCGCGAGCCCCTTTTTTTATAGGTTTTTCAGGTTATTTAAAAGTATTTCGGGAGTCGAAAATGGCAGAAGTAACAGCAGGTATGGTCAAAGAATTGCGCGAGCTGACCGGGCTCGGCATGATGGAATGCAAAAAGGCGTTGGTTGAAGCAAACGGCGACATGAAGCAGGCTGAAGAGCAGTTGCGCATCAAGAGCGGCGCCAAGGCGAGCAAGGCTGCCAGCCGTGTGACTGCCGAGGGTGTGGTCAGCGCCTATATCGCGAATGACGGCAAGTCCGGCGCGGTGGTCGAGGTGAACTGCGAGACGGATTTTGTCGCCAAGAATGACGATTTCGTCGCTTTCTCGAAGAACGTCGCGGAGACCGTTGCGAAGAACAACCCGGCTGACATCGATGCGCTGGCAGGCATGGCGATCGCCAACGGTTCCGGGACGGTTGAGGATACCCGCCAGGCGCTGATCATGAAGCTGGGCGAGAACGTATCGATCCGCCGTATCGAGCGCTATGAGACTTCGACCGGCAAGCTGTCCAGCTACCTGCACGGCAGCAAAATAGGCGTGCTGCTGAACTACACCGGCGGCGACGAGGCGTTGGGCCGCGATTTGTGCATGCATATCGCTGCGAGCAAGCCCAAGTCTGTCGATGCGACCGGCGTGAACCCGGAAGACATCGCCACTGAGCGCCGCATCGCGATCGAGAAGGCGCGCGAAGGCGGTAAACCGGAAGCGATGCTGGAGAAGATCGCCGAAGGCACGGTGCAGAAGTTCCTCAAGGAAGTAACGCTGCTAGGCCAGGTGTTCGTCAAGGCGGAAGACGGCAAACAGACTATCGAGCAGTTGCTCAAGAGCAAGGGCGCGACGGTCGTTTCATTCCGGATGTTCGTCGTCGGCGAGGGCATCGAGAAGAAGGTTGAAGATTACGCGGCCGAAGTCGCCGCTGCAGCTGCCGCCGCGAAAGGTTGATCGCCATGAGCGCGCCCGTCTACAAGCGAGTCCTGCTCAAGCTCAGCGGTGAGGCCCTGATGGGCGAGGATAGCTACGGTATCAATCGCGAGGTGATCGAACGCATCGTTGCCGAGATCGCCGAAGTGGTCGGTATGGGCGTTGAGGTGGCGATCGTGATCGGCGGGGGCAACATCTTCCGCGGTGTGGCCCCGGCTGCGGCGGGGATGGATCGCGCCACTGCCGATTACATGGGAATGCTGGCCACGGTGATGAACTCGATGGCGTTGCAGGATGCGATGAACCGGGCAGGTCTGGATTGCCGCGTACAGTCCGCCTTGAACCTCGAGCAGGTTGCGGAGCCGTTTATCCGCAACAAGGCGCTGCGCTATCTGGAAGACGGCAAAGTGGTGATCTTTGCTGCCGGTATCGGCAGCCCGTTCTTCACTACCGATACAGCGGCCGCGCTGCGCGGCGTCGAAATGTCAGCCGAGGTGGTGATCAAGGCGACCAAGGTCGATGGTGTCTATACCGCCGATCCGAAGAAGGACCCGGGCGCGATTCGCTATCAGAGTCTGAGTTTCGACGAGGCGATCAGCAAGAATCTCAAGATCATGGATGCCACTGCGCTGACGCTGTGCCGCGACCAGAAACTGCCCATCATTGTTTTCAGCATCTTCAAACCGGGCGCGCTCAAACGCGTAGTTTTCGGCGAAGGCGAAGGGACCCTGGTGCGCGTCGACTAGGCGCGTGTATTAATCTCGGGAGGCAAACATGATTGCACAGATCAAGAAAACTACTGAACAAAAGATGCAGAAGTCGCTGGATGCCCTGAAGGTCGACTTGAGCAAGGTGCGCACCGGGCGTGCGCATACAGGGCTGCTGGATCATGTGATGGTCGATTACTATGGCAATCCGACGCCGGTCAACCAGGTCGCCAATATCACGCTGGTCGATGCGCGCACGATCGGGGTGCAGCCATATGAAAAGAACATGGTGGGGGCGGTCGAACGCGCAATACGCGATTCCGACCTCGGGCTGAATCCCGCCACCAGCGGCGAACTGATCCGCGTACCGATGCCGATGCTGACCGAGGAGCGCCGCCGCGACCTGATCAAGGTGGTCAAGGCCGAGGGCGAGAATGCAAAAGTCGCGGTGCGCAACATTCGCCGCGATGCCAACAACCATCTCAAGGATGCGCTCAAAAAGAAGGAAATTGCCGAAGACGAAGAGCGCCGCACGCAGGACGAAATCCAGAAGCTAACCGACCGTTACGTCGCCGAAATCGACAAGGCGCTGGCTACGAAAGAAGCCGACCTGATGGCGGTCTGATTCCTGCCTCTCTCCGGAATAATGGCAAAGCTCCCCCCTAGTTCCACCCGAACCATCCCGGATGTTTCCTCGGTCCCGCGCCATATCGCCGTCATCATGGACGGCAATGGGCGTTGGGCGAAGCAGCGTTTCATGCCCCGCGTGGCCGGGCATCAGCGCGGCGTGGAAGCACTGCGCGAGGTGGTCAAGGCTTGCAGGAATCTAGGTGTTGGCTACCTGACCGTGTTCGCATTCAGCAGCGAAAACTGGCGGCGGCCCGCAGAGGAAGTTACATTCCTGATGACGCTGTTCTTCAAGATGCTGGAGCGTGAAGTCGCGAAGCTGCACCAGAACAACATCCGCCTCCGCATCATCGGGGACCGTGCCCCGTTTGACGACAAGCTCAGGCAGATGATGTTCGATTCCGAACAGCTTACCGCGCAGAATTCCGGGCTGACCCTGACCATCGCCGCAAATTATGGCGGACGCTGGGATATGATGCAGGCGGTGAAAGGCATGATCCACGACCATCCCGAAATCGCCCAGACTTTTTCCGAGGATGACGTGCGTCCCTACCTATCGATGAGCGATGCCCCGGAACCCGATTTGTTCATCCGCACCGGCGGGGAGCAGCGCATCAGCAATTTCATGCTGTGGCAGCTGGCCTATACGGAACTCTATTTCACGGATGTGCTGTGGCCTTCATTTGGCGCCGAGGAGCTTGGGGCTGCGATTGGGTGGTATCAGAAACGTGAGCGGCGGTTCGGCCGGACTAGCGAACAATTATCGGATAAACAGGGCCAGGATGCCCAGGGGAAGAGTCATGCTTAAGCTGCGTGTGATGACGGCTGTCGTCTTGTTGGTGCTGTTTCTGGTGGCGTTGTTTGCCTTGCCCGAATTCGGCTGGATCGCCTTCGTGATCGTGGTGGTGGCGCAGGGTGCGGCCGAGTGGGCCAGGCTGGCCAGGTTCGATGGTGGAAAGGCAAGGCTTTTCTGGGGTCTGACATTGCTGATGATGTTGGGTCTGGCATGGTTCGATCTGACCAGCACGCCCGCGCAGCAGGCTGTGCTGCATCTGCCGATCTATGCTGTGTCAGCCTTGCTGTGGCTGATTGTCGTGCCGACCTGGCTGATGACAGGCTGGAGGGCGCCTGCTTTGGTGATGGCATTCACCGGTTGGGTCGTGCTGGTGCCGACCGGACTGGCAATAATGGATCTGCGTGCGATCGACCCGTGGCTCCTTATCTTCGTGATGGCACTGGTTGCGGCGGCAGATATCTCGGCCTATTTTGCCGGACGGAGATTCGGCAAGCACAAACTGGCACCCAGCATCAGCCCGGGCAAGACCTGGGAAGGCGTCGCGGGTGCGATGGCCGGTGTTACCGTATACATCGTCGCGGTATGGAGCCTGCATCCCACCCTGGGCCAGCACGGGATATTGTCCATCCTGTTGCTGGCCGCTTGGTGGTGGGTGGGCTTGGCGGTCATCGGTGATCTGTTCGAATCGGCAATCAAGCGCCAGGCTGGCGTGAAGGACAGCGGGACGCTGCTTCCCGGTCACGGCGGCCTGCTCGATCGCATCGATGCGCTGACCTCGACGCTTCCACTCGCCGCACTGGTGATCCTGCTGCAACAGCTATCCTGAGGTTACATGCAACAGCTTACCGTATTGGGTTCCACTGGCAGTATCGGCACAAGCACGCTGGATGTGGTGGCGCGACACCCGGACAAATTCAGAATCGTCGCGCTGACAGCCAACTCACAGGTTGAGCCGCTGTTCGAACAATGCCGGCTATTCACCCCGCGCTATGCGGTGCTGGTCGATGAGGACGCGGCCACAAGATTGCGCGAGCGCATCCGTGAAGCAGGCCTGCCTGTCGAGGTGCTGGGCGGTGCCGCGGCGCTGGAACAGGTCTCGGTATTGCCCGAAGTTGATGCGGTGATGGCCGCCATCGTCGGCGCGGCGGGTTTGCGCCCGACGCTTGCGGCGGCGAATGCCGGCAAGAAGATACTGCTGGCGAACAAGGAAACGCTGGTGATGGCGGGCAACGTGTTCATGGATGCGGTGCATCGGAGCGGTTCTGCCTTGTTGCCCATCGACAGCGAGCACAATGCGATCTTCCAGGCCTTGCCGCGCGGCTATGATGGCGATCTGGCCGGAAATGGGGTGCGCCGCATCCTGCTGACCGCCTCCGGCGGGCCGTTCCGCAATACCCCGCTGGGCGAATTGCACAGCGTCACGCCCGAACAGGCCTGCGCGCACCCCAACTGGGTGATGGGACGCAAGATATCGGTGGACTCGGCGAGCATGATGAACAAGGGGCTGGAAGTCATCGAGGCGCACTGGCTGTTCAATGCGAAAGCCGACGACATCCAGGTGGTGGTGCATCCGCAGAGCGTCATTCATTCGCTGGTGGAATATGTGGATGGTTCGGTGATGGCGCAACTCGGCAACCCCGATATGCGCACACCGATCGCATATGGACTGGCGTACCCCGAGCGCATCGATTCGGGGGTGGCCTCGCTGGACCTGTTCAAGGTGGCGACGATGAATTTCGTTGCCCCCGACTTCGAGCGTTTCCCCTGCCTGGCGCTGGCCTATCAGGCGCTGCGCGCTGCCGGTACGGCGCCAGCCGTACTGAATGCGGCGAATGAAGTGGCGGTCGCCGCGTTCCTCGACCGGAAGATCGCCTTCCTCGAAATCCCGCGCATCATAGGCGCTGCGCTGGATGCCTTGCCGGCAAAAGCGGTCGGCTGTCTCGACGATGTGCTCGGTGCGGATACAGAGGCGCGCCGGGTCGCGGAACAGCAGGTTCTAAAAATATCAGGATGATTACCCTGCTTGCTTTCATCGGCGCGGTGGCGCTACTGGTGGTGTTCCATGAGTTGGGGCACTACTGGGTAGCGCGCCGCTGCGGGGTGAAGGTGCTGCGCTTTTCCATCGGCTTCGGCAAGATCCTGTACCGCAAGCGTTTTGTCGGCAACGATACCGAGTGGGTGCTCTCGGCCATCCCGCTGGGCGGCTACGTCAAGATGGTGGACGAGCGCGAAGACAAAGTGGCACCGGAAGATCTGCCCTATGCGTTCAACCGCAAACCGGTATTGCAGCGCATGGCCATCGTGGTGGCCGGTCCGCTGGCGAATTTCCTGCTGGCGATCGTGCTGTACTGGGCGCTGTTTATGCACGGCGTGCCCGGTCTGAAACCGGTGCTGGGCGAAGTGCCGGCCGGCACACCGGCTGCCGCCGCGCAACTGCAGGCGGGCGAGACCATAGTCAGCATCAATGACGAGGCTGTACCGAGCTGGCAGGAGTTGCGCTGGCGCTTACTGGAGCTGGGGCTGCGGCAGGGCGAAGCGACCCTGGAGGGGCGCGGTCGCCTGGATGAGCCGCTGTTCCATGTCCTCAATCTGGGTAGCCTGGAGGCGAAGGACATGGATGGGGAGTTCCTGACCAAACTGGGACTGCATCTTTACCAGCCGACCATCCCTCCGGTCATCGGGAAGCTGAGCGACGATGGGGTGGCCAAACAGGCCGGATTGCATGAGGGCGACATCATCCTGCGTGCAGCCGGATCGGCCATGCAGAGCTGGCCGGATGTGGTCGAGGTGATACGCGCACATCCAGGGCGAGCCGTGCAGTTTGACATCCAGCGCGGCGACGTGATGCTGAGCCTGTCGCTGGTTCCCCGTAGCGAGAACGAAGCGGGCATACCCGTCGGCAAAATAGGCGCGGCGCCGAAGATAGACAGGGCCGAGTGGGAGGCGATGTTCACCGAGGTGAGCTATGGTCCGCTGGATGCCATGCAGCAATCACTTCGCAAAACCTGGGAGACCTCTGTCATAACCCTGAAGATGTTCGGCAAAATGCTTATCGGCGAAGTATCGATGAAAAACCTGAGCGGGCCGATCACGATAGCCGATTATGCGGGACAGTCCGCCGCGATGGGGATGGTTGCCTATTTCGGATTCCTGGCCCTGATCAGCATCAGCCTGGGCGTGCTCAATTTGCTGCCCATCCCCATATTGGATGGCGGACACTTGCTGTATTATGCTGCCGAATTGATCAAGGGGAGCCCGGTCTCCGAACGTGCCTGGGAGGTCGGCCAGAATATAGGCATCGCCCTTCTGGGTACGCTGATGGTTTTTGCGGTCTTTAACGATATAAATCGCCTAGTCTCAGGTTGAAAAATGAAATTAATTAAATTGGCAGGGGCACTCCTCCTGCTCTGCAACACCTCTGCTTGGGCATTTGAACCGTTCATCGTCAGCGATATTCGTGTCGAAGGGATACAGCGTACCGAGGCGGGTACGGTGTTCAGCTATCTGCCGGTCAAGGTCGGCGACAAGATGGATAACCAGAGAGCCACAGCGGCGATACACGCCCTGTATGCCACCGGATTCTTCAAGGATGTGCGCCTGAAGGTCGAGCGTGGTGTGCTGATTGTGAAAGTGCGCGAGCGGCCGTCCATTGCCAGCATCGAGATCAACGGGGTAAGGGATTTTCCCAAGCAGCAACTCAAGGAGAACATGAAATACGCCGGCCTGGCCGAGGCGCGCATCTTCGACAAGGGTGCGCTGGAGAAAGCCGTCCAGGACCTGAAACGCCAGTATGTGGCCCGCGGTAAATATGCCGTCAAGGTGAACACGACGGTGACGGAACTGGAGCGCAATCGGGTTGGCATCGTGTTCAACGTCATCGAGGGCGAAGTCTCCCGGATCAAGCAGATCAATCTGATCGGTAACCGCGCCTACCCGGAAGAGGACCTGCTGGACATCATGGAACTGAGCACACCGGGCTGGTTCAGCTGGCTCAGCAGCAGCGATCAATACTCCAAGCCCAAGCTGTCTGCGGACATCGAGGCGCTGCGCTCATTTTATATGGACAACGGTTACCTCGAATTCAATATCGAGTCCACCCAGGTATCCATTTCGCCGGACAAGAAGGATATTTACATCACCATCAATTTCACCGAGGGCGAGAAATACACCGTCGACCGTGTCGAGGTGTCCGGTGAGTTGCCCGTTCCCAAAGAGGAGATCGAGAAACTTGTGCGGGTGAAGGCAGGGGACACCTTCTCGCGCAAGACACTGGCCGAAACCAGTAGCAAGATAGGTGACCGCCTGGGTCAGGATGGCTATGCCTTTGCCAATGTGAACGCGATCCCGCAGATCGACAAGGAGCGGCATCTGGTCTCCTTCAATTTCATGATTGCGCCCGGCCAGCGTGCCTATATACGCAGCATCAATATTTCGGGAAACAATAAAACCCGGGACGAGGTGATACGTCGCGAATTCCGCCAGACCGAGGGGGAATGGTTCGATATGACGAAGGTCAAAAAATCTAAGCAGCGGATCAATCGCCTCGACTTCTTCTCGGAGGTGAATGTCGAGACGCCGCCGGTGCAAGGCACAACGGACCAGCTGGATGTGAATGTCACGGTGCAGGAAAAACCGACCGGGAATTTTTCTATCGGAGCGGGTTTCTCGAGCGGGGAGGGCGTAGTGTTTACCGGTGGTGTGACGCAAACCAATTTGTTCGGGACCGGCAACCGCCTCTCGACACAGATCAACACGAGCAAGGTCAACCAGGTGTATTCGGTTTCCTACACCAATCCGTATTACACCGATGAGGGGGTGAGCCGCGGGTTCGATGTTTACAAGCGCTACACCGATTCATCAAGCACGGCAATCAGTACCTATTCCACCAACACGATGGGCGGCGGCGTGCGCTTCGGTGTCCCGATTGCCGATGAAGAGTCGATTAGCTCGGGGTTGGCGGTTGAAAGGACGGAACTGGTTTTGGGCGCAACGCCACCGGCGCGTTTGCTGGATTATATCAATACATTTGGCGCGACCAACACCAACCTGTTAGCCACGATAGGCTGGGGGAAGGACAGCCGGGATAGCGCGATGTTCCCGACCGAAGGTACCGTACAGCGCGCCTTTACGGAGATCGCACTGCCCGTTTATGACATGCGCTACTACAAACTCAACTACCAGCATCAGCAGTTCTATCCGCTCAGCAGTGATGTCACACTGATGCTGAATGGCGAGGCAGGCTATGCGCAGGGCTACGATGGCAAACCCCTGCCGTTCTTCAAGAACTTTTATGCGGGCGGATCGAGTTCGGTTCGCGGCTACCAAAGCAGCTCGCTGGGTCCCCGCGATGCGGCGGGTTCCGTGTTGGGCGGCAACCGCCGCGTGGTCGGCAATATGGAGTTGCTGATCCCTTTCCCCGGGATGGAGAAGGGGCGGTCTACCCGTTTGAGCGGATTTATCGATGCCGGTGGTATCTATGGTGAGGGTGATTTGCCGGGCAGCGCGGGTATCCGTTCGTCAGTCGGTGCCGCTTTCACTTGGTTGTCCCCTGTCGGGCCGTTAAAATTCAGTTATGCATGGCCGATCAACAGGCAAGAGGTGGACAAGGTCGAGAATTTCCAGTTCACGCTGGGCCAGCTGTTCTGATGAAATCGCTGTCGCGTAAAGGGAGCTGATACTTGCACATGACCATGAACAATATTTCTCGGAGACCTCTTGCCGATTGTGAAATCGCAAGCGGAAGCAATTGCTGACATGACAACTTCATACCAATTGGCTGAAATCGCCGCCCGGCTGGGCGGTCGTGTGCTGGGGGATGCTGGGGTGTGCATTTCCCGGATAGCCACGCTGGAATCGGCGCAACCGGACCAGATCAGCTTCCTGACTAACAGCAAATACCGCGCACAGCTTGCCGAGACGAAGGCGGGAGCGGTGATTCTGTCCGAGGCCGATGCGGATGCGACGGATCTGCCGCGCATCATTTCGGACAATCCCTATGCCTATTTCGCCAGGGTCTCCGCCCTGCTCAATCCGCTGCCGGAAGTCAGGCCTGGCATACATCCGACGGCGGTCATCGGGACCGGCGCGCAGGTGGATGCGACAGCGTGCATCGCCGCAACCGCCGTGATCGGTGCGGGTGCGAAGATCGGTGCGCATTCGGTGATCGGCGAAGGATGCAGTATCGGCGAGAATGTCGTCATCGGCAGTCATGCCCGGCTGTACCCGCGCGTGGTTATCTACCACGATTGCGTGATCGGCGATAACCTGATCGCGCATTCCGGCGTGGTGATCGGCGCGGACGGTTTCGGCATCGCGATGGACAAGGGGCACTGGGTCAAGATCCCGCAGATCGGTCGCGTCGTGATCGGCAACGATGTGGAAATCGGCGCCAATACTACAATCGACCGCGGAGCCTTGAGCGATACCGTGATCGAGGATGACGTGAAGCTGGACAACCAGATACAGATTGCACATAACGTGCGCATCGGCGCGCACACGGCGATCGCCGGCTGTGTCGGCATCGCGGGCAGCGCCGTCATCGGAAAATACTGCCGGATCGGGGGCAGCGCCGGCATTCTGGGCCATCTGCAGATAGCGGATAATGTTGAGGTGGCATCGTTCACGCTGGTCGGAAAATCCATCCGCGAGGCCGGCAGCTACGCCGGAATATTCCCGTTTTCCAGGGCCGAGGATTGGCGCAGGAACAGCGTGCATCTGCGGCATCTGGACGAACTGGCGGGACGGATCAGGGCACTGGAAAAGCGGCTTGGATCTTCAGGCGATGAATCAGTAGAGAAGCAATAACCCAAGAAGGAAAAATGATGAGCATACAGATGGACATAAACGAAATTATCGAGTTGCTGCCGCACCGCTACCCGTTCCTGCTGATAGACCGCGTGGTGGCGATGGAGCCGGACAAGACCATCGTGGCGCTGAAAAATGTCACCATCAACGAGCCGTTCTTTCCCGGTCACTACCCGCACCATCCCGTGATGCCTGGCGTGCTGATCATCGAGGCGATGGCGCAGGCATCCGCATTGCTGTCGTTCAAGTCGATGAAGGCCCTGCCCAGCGAGAACCCGAACGAGAAATCGGTGTATTACTTCGCCGGCATTGACGGCGCGCGATTCCGGCGTCCTGTGGGACCAGGCGACCAACTGGTCATCAAGGTGACGCTGCTGGGCAGTAAGCGTGGCCTGTTCAAGTTCAGCGCGGTCGCGGAAGTGGACGGTCAGGTGGCGGCCGAAGCCGAACTGATGTGTACCGTCAAAACGGTGTCGTAATGCGTCATCCCACCGCAATCATCCACCCCAACGCGAGACTCGCCGACGACGTCGAGGTGGGGGCGTACTCCATAATCGGCGAACATGTCGAGATCGCTGCAGGTTCGGTGATCGGTCCGCATGTGGTGATCGATGGCCACACCACCATCGGCAGGAACAACCGCATCTTCCAGTTTAGCTCCATCGGCGAGGTGCCGCAGGACAAGAAATACAAGGGCGAGCCGACGCGGCTGGTGATCGGCGACAGCAACACGATCCGCGAATGCTGCACCCTCAATCTGGGGACGACCCAGGACAAGGGCGTCACCACGATCGGCAGCGGCAACTGGATCATGGCCTATGTGCATGTCGCGCACGACTGCGTGATCGGCGACCACAACACCATCGCCAACTCGGTGCAGTTCGCCGGGCATGTCGAGATCGGCAACCGCACACTGATCGGCGGACTCTCCGGCATTCACCAGTTCGTGCGCATCGGCGATTTCGCGATGGTCGGTTTCCAGACCAGGCTGTCGCAGGATCTGCCGCCGTTCGTGACCGCCGTGGGCAACCCGGCCGAGGCCAAGGGGCCCCATCAGGAAGGTCCGCGCCGCAATGGCTATTCCGATGCGCGCTTGGACATGATCAAGAAGATGTACCGCACGCTGTACCGAGCCGGCAGCAGCTTCGAGGGGGCCAAGCAAGAACTTTCCTCATTGCGCGGCCAGGTTCCCGAAGCAGACGTGGACATCGACAATATGCTGTCCTTCCTGAACAACGCCAGCCGCGGCATCGTCCGTTGATACCAATGGTGCAATCAATCAGAACCATCGCCATCGTGGCGGGAGAAGCTTCAGGTGACCTGCTTGGCAGCCACCTGATGGAAGCCATCAAAGCGGCTCGCCCGGATGTGCGATTCATCGGCATCGGCGGACCGAAGATGAAGGCGGTCGGGATGGATGTCATGTTCCCGATGGAAAAGCTGGCGGTAAACGGCTATGTCGAGGTATTGAAGCACTACCGCGAACTCGTCGGCATACGCCGCAAACTGCGCTCGCATTTCCTGTCGCAACGCCCGGATGTATTCATCGGCGTGGATGCGCCTGATTTCAATCTGGACCTCGAACTCGCGCTCAAGCAGCATGGCATCCCGGCGATACATTACGTCAGTCCGTCGATCTGGGCGTGGCGCGGGGAACGCATCCACAAGATCAAGCGAGCGGTGACGCACATGCTCGCACTGTTCCCGCACGAACCGAAGCTCTACAGCGAAGCCGGTGTGCCGGTCGAATATGTAGGCCACCCGCTGGCCGACTTGCTGCCGGAACAGCCCAAGCGTGCCGAGATGCGGGAGACGATGCGCATTCCGGTGCAGTCCAAGGTCTTTGCATTCCTGCCGGGCAGCAGGCAGGGCGAGGTAAGGCGACTGGCAAACATCTACATCGAGACGGCCAGGCTGATCCTGAAGAAGCATCCCGATGCGCGCTTCCTGGTCCCGCTGGTAAGCCGCGAAACGCGCGGCATCTTCGAGCAGGCGCTCTACGATTGCGATGCGCAGGAGCTGCCGATCACGATGCTGTTCGGCCATGCGCAGGACGCGATGATCGCCGCCGACGGCGTGCTGGTCGCATCGGGCACCGCCACGCTGGAAGCCGCGCTGCTCAAGCGCCCGATGGTGATCACCTACCGCCTGAATGCATTGTCGCTGTGGCTGATGAAGCGCAAGGGTTACCTGCCGTATTACGGTCTGCCCAACATCCTGTGCGGCCGCTTCGTGGTGCCCGAATTGATGCAGGAAGATGCGACGCCGGAAAACCTTGCACAGGCGCTGCTCAACCTGGTCAACGACAAGAAGGCCGTGGCGGAGCTGGAGCAGACCTTCCTCGAACTGCACCGGACCTTGCGGCAGAACACCGCGCACAAGGCGGCGGCGGCGGTACTGCCCTATCTGCAGAATGCCTGATGTCACGCTGATCTGTGGTGTCGACGAAGCGGGGCGCGGTCCGCTGGCAGGTCCGGTCAGCGCGGCGGCGGTGATACTCGATGCGGCAAACCCGATCCCCGGCCTAGCCGATTCCAAACAACTCTCCGAAAAACAGCGCGACCTGCTCGCGCCGCTGATCCGCGAACGGGCACTGGCCTGGGCGGTCGCGCATGCCGATGTCGATGAAATAGACCGGCTGAATATCCTGCAGGCCACTCTGCTGGCGATGCGCCGCGCCGTCGAGGGTTTGCCCATCCGGCCGCAGCAGGTGCTGGTGGACGGCCTGTATTGCCCGCAAACCGGCATTCCCAGCCAGGCGATCGTGAAGGGCGACAGCAAGGTCGCTGCGATCTCGGCGGCCTCGATCCTGGCAAAGACCGCGCGTGATGAGCTGATGCTGCAGCTGCACGACCAGTATCCGCACTACGGATTTGCCGAGCACAAGGGTTATCCGACCGCCGCGCATCTGGCCGCGCTGCGCGAGCACGGCGTGTCCGAGGTTCACCGCCGGAGTTTCAGGCCGGTGCGCGAACTGCTCCGCTGAAGGCCGGTGCTCGATTGGCTCAGTTGAGCGACAGGCTGTATTTCGGGTATCGTGCAGGCCTTTGATCAATAACCGGAGAACCATCATGATGCTGTCAAAACTCGTTCATTTGCTCGCTGTGCTGATCTGGGTGGGCGGCATGTTCTTCGCGTATGTGGTGCTGCGCCCCGCCGCCGTTGAGGTACTCGAACCGCCGTTACGCCTGCGCCTTTGGGATAACGTGTTCCGCCGCTTTTTCGTCTGGGTGTGGGGGGCGATCGCGGTGATACTGGCCAGTGGTTTTTACATGATCTATCTGCTGGGCGGCTTTGCGCAGGTGTCCCACTTCGTGCATGTCATGCTGCTGTCAGGCCTGGCGATGGTGGCGATCTATGTCTACGTCTACTTTGCCGGATACCGGCGTCTTAGCGCACTGGTTGCCGGGCAAAGCTGGCAGGAGGCGGGCGCGATGCTGGGCAGGATACGCAAGCTGATCGCCGTCAACCTGACACTGGGATTGCTGACCGTCGGCATAGCAGTTCTTGGCCTGTATATGTGACGGATATTTGCGCTGCAATGAAACAGGCTGCATACCCCAAAGATGCCCGCACAGTATCGACATGAAAACCCTGGCCGATGACCTGAAACACTCGCACCGTTTTGATGAGGGCAATCCCGCCGCCGAGCGGAATACCCTGCGGGTGGCCATTCTGACCGCCACGATGATGGTGATTGAGATCGCCGGCGGCTGGTATTACAACTCGATGGCACTGCTGGCCGATGGCTGGCATATGAGTTCACATGCCGTCGCGATGGGGCTGTCGCTGCTGGCTTACATCAGCGCCCGGAAATACGCCCATGATCCGCGTTTCACCTTCGGCACCTGGAAGATCGAGGTGCTGGGCGGTTATACCAGCGCGGTGTTCCTGGTGATGATGGCGTGCCTGATGGTCTATCAATCGGTCGAGAGGCTGATCGCACCGACCCCGATACACTACGACCAGGCCATTGCAATCGCCGTCGTCGGCCTGCTGGTCAATCTGGTATCGGCCTGGCTGCTTCGGGAAGGGCACCCCCATGGGCACGGGCATCACCACCACCATGGACACGCTCACGGCGATCTGAATCTGCGCTCGGCCTACCTGCACGTGCTGGCCGATGCGGCGACTTCCGTGCTGGCTATCATCGCGCTGTTCAGCGGGAAATGGTGGGGGCTGGGCTGGATGGATCCGGTGATGGGACTGGTGGGAGCAGCGATGGTGCTAGTCTGGGCATCCGGCCTGTTGCGCGATACCGGCAGCGTGCTGCTGGATGCCGAGATGGACGAGCCGGTGGTAGAGGAGATCCGCGAGGTCATTGCGCACTCGCCGGTCAAGGCGGAGATATCCGACCTGCATGTGTGGCGAGTGGGTAAGGGCAAGTATGCTTGCATTCTCAGCCTTGCGACGGATAATGATGTATCGCCGGAATACTTCAAGGCGCAATTGAGCGTTCATGAAGAGTTGGTGCATATCAGCGTCGAGATCAACCGTGTTTTGGCTCCACAAAATTAGCAAGGAATCAACAGGGAGCAGGGATGAGTCAGTTTCAATTTCGCACGCACAGTCCATTATTCCGTTACCTTCCATGGCTGGCGGGAGCGGCGCTGCTGGTGCTCGCTGCCTGGTATGTCACGCGCCCCGAACCGGTGCTGGTGCAGCTGTTCACGGTCGAGCGAGGTACGGTCGAGGCGACGGTAAGCAACACACGCGCCGGGACGGTTAAGGCATGCCGTCGCGCCAAGCTGTCGGCGCCGGCCGGTGGGCAGATCGCGCATCTGCGGGTGAAAAAAGGCGAGCGGGTCAAACGGGGCCAGGTGTTGCTGGCGCTCTGGGATAAGGATTTGCAGGCACAGCAGCAATTGGCTCAGGTACAGCTGGAAACAGCAACCACGCAGTCCCGGGAAGCCTGCACGATCGCGGAAACCGCGCAGCGCGATGCGGAGCGCGCCCAGCAATTGCGTGAGCAGGGCTTCGTCTCCCAGGAGGCACTGGAGCGCGCGATTTCCACCGCCACCGCCCGCGAGGCCGCCTGCGAGTCGTCAAAGAGCGCCATCGAGCAGAGCCGCTCGCGGATCAATGTCGCAACAGCCACCCTTGAGCGTATGGTGCTGCGTGCCCCGTTTAGCGGCATCGTCGCCGATATCAGCGGCGAGTTGGGCGAATATGCGACCCCTTCACCGCCGGGCATCCTGACGCTGCCCGCGATCGACCTGATCGACGACCGATGCATGTTCGTTAGCGCGCCGATCGACGAGGTGGACGCCGCCAGCATCAAGGTCGGCCAGTCAGCGCGCATCACGCTGGACGCAGTCAAGGGGAGGACTTTCGCCGGTAGGGTCAAGCGCATCGCCCCCTATGTGCTGGAACTGGAAAAGCAGGCGCGAACCGTCGAGGTCGAGGTTGAATTTATTGAAGCGCCTAACGACGAGAACCTGCTGGTCGGCTACAGCGCCGATGTCGAGATTGTACATACCACCCGCACCAACGTACTGCGCATCCCCGCGCAGACCCTGCTGCCGGGAGATGACATTCAGAAATCCAAGCGTGTACTGCTCTACGGGGCAGACGGCCTGCTCGAAGAGCGAGCCGTGGCGACAGGTCTTGCCAACTGGGAGCAGACCGAGATCACTGCCGGGCTGGCTGAGGGCGACCGGATCGTGCTGTCGCTGGATCGCGCCGGGGTCAAGGTCGGGGCGAGGGTGCAGCCGGAAGTGAACGCCGCGAAATGATCCAGCTTGAGAACGTCAGCCGCAGCTTCACCGTCGGCGACCAGCAGGTCGCCGCGTTGCGCGGCATCGACCTGAGCATCGCGGCGGGCGATTATGTTTCCATCATGGGGCCGTCCGGGTCCGGCAAATCCACGCTGCTCAACCTGATCGGCCTGCTGGACAGGCCGAGTTCCGGCATTTACCGGCTGGATGGCGGCGATGTTACCGCGCTGGACGATGTGCAGCAGGCGCGGGTGCGCAGCGAGAAGATCGGTTTCGTGTTCCAGTCCTTCCATCTGGTGCCGCGTCTGACGGCCGCGATGAACATCGAGCTGCCGATGATGCTGTCCGGGGTTCCACCGGAGGAGCGCAAGGCGCGCGTAGCGCAACTGGTGGAGAACTACGGTCTGAGGGACAGGGCCGACCACAGGCCGGAACAGCTCTCCGGCGGCCAGCGCCAGCGTGTCGCAATCGCCCGCGCCACCAGCATGAATCCCGCAGTACTGCTGGCGGACGAGCCGACCGGCAACCTCGATCAGGCGACCGGCAAGGAAGTGATGTATCTGCTTGAACAGCTGGTCGAGCAGAAGGTCGCATTGGTGCTGGTGACCCATGATCCCGCGCTCGGCGGTCGGGCGAACCGCCAGATACACATGGTGGACGGAAAGATCGTCAGCGAGGGCGGACGCAGTACATGAGGCTCATCGACATCGCGCAGTTCGCATCGGGTAGCCTGCGCGGCAGTCCGACGCGCACGCTGCTGATGATGCTGGCGATGTCGATCGGCGTCGCGGCGGTGGTGGTGCTGACCGCGCTGGGCGAGGGCGCGCGCCGCTATGTCATCGACCAGTTCTCCTCGCTTGGCACCAACCTGGTGATCGTGCTGCCGGGGCGTACCGAGACGGCGGGGGTCGGGGCCGGGCTGATGTCCGGGCAGACGCCGCGTGACATCACGCTGGACGATGCGCAGGCGTTGCTGCGCAGCCCCGCCATTAAGCGCATCGCCCCGTTGACGGTCGGTTCCGCCAGCGTCTCGCGCGGCGCGCTCAATCGGGAGGTCGTGGTCGCCGGCTCGTCATCGGACTTCCTCACGATACGCCATATGAGCATGGCGGCAGGGCGGTTCCTGCCAGCGGGTGACATTTACGACAGTTCCTCGGTATGCGTGCTGGGCAATGCGATCAAGCGCGAACTGTTCGGCAGCGAGCAGGCAGTGGGGCAGTGGGTGCGGCTTGGCGATCGGCGCTTCCGCGTGATCGGCGTGATCGCAGCACAGGGCGAAACCATGGGCATGCGCACTGACGATCTGGTGGTCATCCCGGTCGCCGCCGCGCATCAGTTGTTCAACACGTCCAGCCTGTTCCGGGTGCTGATCGAGGCGAAGAGCCGCGACGCCATCGAGGCCGCCGTGCGCGAAGCCGAAGAGATCATGGTGCAACGCCACAGTGGCGAGCGTGACATCACCGTGATCACCCAGGATGCGTTGCTTCAGACCTTTGACCGCATCCTCACCGCACTGACAATGGCGGTGGGTGGCATCGCCGCGATCAGCCTGGCGGTGGCCGGTGTGCTGATCATGAACGTGATGTTGATCGCCGTGGCGCAACGCACCAGGGAAATCGGGCTGCTCAAGGCGCTGGGGGCGCCGCCCGCGCAGATACGCGGGCTGTTTTTCGCCGAGGCGGCGCTGTTGTCGGGCATCGGCAGCGTGGTCGGGTTGGTGCTGGGTTATTTCGGCAGTTTCGTCATCAGGCAGGTCTACCCGGTATTGCCGGTTGCGCCGCCCTGGTGGGCGGTCATTGCGGCGACTGCCACGGCATTGGGAACGGGCATCCTGTTCAGCGTCTGGCCGGCGCGGCGTGCGGCTCGGCTCGACCCGGTGATGGCGCTGTCGAGATCGTGAGGCTGTCGGCGAGGCGTGATCCTCCAGTGGGGCAAGGGAGGACCTGCGGCGAGGCGGATGTAAAATCCGCACCGAAAATTCCGCCCGAACCGTTATAATGCCCGGCTCGCAGGAACTGTAAGTCCGCCCTGACGATAATCGGGGACGGTATCTCTGGTTTAGCAATGCTTTCGTGTTAAAGCATTAAGGGTGCGGCATGGCCGCGCTTTGTGTTTGGGGAAGAGGAAATATGCCTGTTATTACTTTGCCGGATGGTTCGCAACGCAGTTATGCGCAAGCGGTCACGGTTGCAGATGTCGCACTCAGTATCGGTGCGGGTTTGGCGCGAGCCGCGCTGGCTGGCAAGGTGGACGGCCGCCTGGTGGACACCTCGCACCTGATCGAACAGGACGCCGCGCTGGCGATCATTACCGACAAGGACAGTGATGGCGTGGAGATCATCCGCCATTCCACCGCGCACTTGCTGGCACACGCCGTCAAGGAATTGTTTCCTGATGCGCAGGTGACCATCGGGCCGGTGATCGAGAACGGTTTCTACTACGACTTTTCCTACAAGCGCCCGTTTACGCCAGAGGATTTGGCGGCGATCGAAAAGCGTATGGGCGAAATCGCCAAGTCTGATCTGCCTGTAGCGCGCCGTGTGCTGCCGCGCGACGAGGCGGTGGCGTATTTCAAGCATATCGGCGAGCAATACAAGGCCGAGATCATCGAGTCGATTCCGGCGGATCAGGATGTCTCACTGTACAGCGAAGGCGAGTTCACCGACCTGTGCCGCGGTCCGCATGTGCCTTCTACCGGCAAGCTGAAGGCGTTCAAGCTGATGAAGCTGGCCGGCGCCTACTGGCGCGGCGATTCGAAGAACGAGATGCTGCAGCGCATCTACGGCACGGCCTGGGCGAAGAAGGAAGAATTGGAGGCTTATCTTCATCAGCTGGAGGAGGCCGAGAAGCGCGACCACCGCAAGCTGGGCAAGCAGCTGGAATTGTTCCACATGCAGGATTCGTCACCGGGCATGGTGTTCTGGCACCCCAAGGGCTGGACTCTCTGGCAGGAGGTCGAGCAGTACATGCGCCGCAAGTTCCGCGAGCATGGGTACCAGGAAGTGCGCACACCGACGATCATGGATCGCACGCTGTGGGAGAAATCCGGTCACTGGGAAAACTACCATGACAACATGTTTACCACGGCATCGGAGAACCGCGACTATGCGGTGAAGCCGATGAACTGCCCGGGCCATGTGCAGATATTCAATCACGGCCTGCACAGCTATCGCGACTTGCCGCTGCGTCTGGCGGAGTTCGGCTCCTGCCACCGCAACGAGACCTCCGGTTCACTGCACGGCCTGATGCGCGTGCGCGGCTTCACTCAGGACGATGCGCATATTTTCTGCACCGAGGACCAGGTGCAGTCCGAGGTGTCGAATTTTATCGTGATGCTGAACGAGGTATATCACGATTTCGGCTTCAACGAAGTGCTGGTCAAGCTGTCCACCCGCCCAGAGAAGCGGGTGGGGTCGGACGAGACCTGGGACAAGGCCGAGGCCGGGTTGGCTTCCGCTTTGCGGCAAAACAGCCTCGAATATGAAGTGCAGCCGGGTGAAGGGGCATTCTACGGTCCCAAGGTCGAATTTACGCTGAAGGATAGCCTCGGGCGCCTGTGGCAGTGCGGCACGATCCAGCTGGACTTCAACCTGCCGGTGCGCCTCGATGCCGAGTTCGTCGACGAGGACAACAGCCGCAAACCCCCTGTCATGCTGCATCGCGCCATTTTGGGCTCGATGGAGCGCTTCATCGGTATCCTGATCGAGCACCATGCCGGTGCATTCCCGCTGTGGCTGGCGCCGATGCAGGTGGTGCTGATGAATATTTCGCAGGCGCAGGAGCAATATGCGCTTCAGGTTGCCCGGAAGTTGCGCGAAGCCGGCCTGCGTGTGCAATTGGATTTGCGTAATGAGAAGATAACCTATAAAATCCGCGAACATAGCCTGCAGAAATTGCCTTACCAGCTGATAGTCGGCGATAAGGAGGTTGCTGGGGGTTTGGTGGCCGTGCGTACCCGTAGTGGTGAAGATCTCGGGCAGATGACGCTGGAAGCGTTGCTTCAGCGTTTTCAGACCGAGACCGGAACGGGTAGCACGGCTTGATATTGTCCAATTGGAGATATTGCAATAGCACAAGATAAATCGCAGCGCATCAATGAGATGATTACCGCACCGCAGGTGCGCCTCATTGGTGTCGATAAGGAGCCCCTCGGGATTGTTGCCATCGCGGAAGCATTGCGTCTGGCGGATGAGGCAGAGCTGGATCTGGTCGAAATTTCGCCGCTGGCGGAGCCGCCTGTCTGCCGCATCATGGACATCGGCAAATTCAAGTATGCCGAAAGCAAGAAGCAGCACGAGGCCAAGCTCAAGCAGAAGCAGGTACAGATAAAGGAAATCAAGTTCCGTCCGGGTACGGATGAGGGTGACTACAACATCAAGTTGCGCAACCTGATCAAGTTTCTGGAAGAAGGCAACAAGACGAAGGTTACGCTGCGTTTCCGCGGCCGTGAGATGGCCCACCAGGAAATCGGGATGCGCCTGATCCAGCGCGTCAGGGACGATCTGGATGAGTACGGTGTGGTCGAGCAGTTCCCGAAGATGGAAGGCAGGCAGATGGTGATGGTGTTGTCACCGAAGGCCAGGAAGAAATAGGTTTGATCGGGTCGGCAGTAATGGGGCGGCCGGCCTGTGAAGCAGCAAATAGTCCCAATAAAAAGTGGTGAGCGGGTTGTCAAGTTTTCCCATCGGGAAACACCTTCCATCATAACTTAAGGAGCAATCATGCCTAAGATGAAAACCAAGAGTGGTGCGGCCAAGCGTTTCAAGGTTCGTGCCGGTGGTAGCGTCAAACGCTCTCAAGCGTTCAAACGTCATATCCTGACCAAGAAGACCACCAAGAACAAACGTCAATTGCGCGGCACCGCCGAAGTCCATTCAACCAATACAGCATCGGTTCGCGCCATGATGCCTTACGCATAAGGAGTAGAACATGCCAAGAGTAAAACGTGGAGTAGTTGCGCGCGCAAGTCACAAGAAGGTTCTCGAGCTGGCCAAGGGTTACCGCGGTCGCCGCAAGAATGTTTATCGTATCGCCAAACAGGCGGTAATGAAGGCTGGGCAGTATGCCTATCGCGATCGCCGCCAGAAGAAACGCCAGTTCCGCACGCTGTGGATCGCGCGTATCAACGCGGCAGCGCGTGAGCAGGGCATGAGCTACAGTGTATTCATGAACGGCCTGAAGAAGGCGAATATCCAGGTTGACCGCAAGGTGCTGTCGGATATTGCGGTGTTCGACAAGCCGGCGTTCGTACAATTCGTTGTACAGGCAAAAGCAAGCCTCGGCGTTTAATTTGAAGCGTTGAACATAAAGGAGGCGTGTAGCCTCCTTTTTGTTTTTGGTGTCAAAAAATATGGAACAACTCCAACAAATTCTCGATCAGGCTCAGCAGCAGTTCGCCGCGACAGGCGACGAGGCTGAACTGGAGCAGGTCAAAGCCCGGTATCTGGGCAAGGATGGCAGTCTCACAGCGCTGCTCAAGGGGCTGGGCAAGCTTTCCGCAGAAGAGCGCCCCGCCGCCGGCGCACGCATCAACCAGGTCAAGCAGGCCATCGAGGCCGCCCTGCAGGAGCGCCGTGCCGCACTGCAGAAATCCAAACTGGAACAGAAACTGGCAGCCGAATCTCTGGATGTCACCTTGCCTGGGCGAGGCCTGGACGCAGGTGGCCTGCACCCGGTGACGCGTACCCTGCAGCGTATCGAGCAACTGTTTCACTCGCTGGGTTTTGCGACTTCTTCGGGTCCCGAGATCGAGCACGACTTTTACAATTTCACCGCGCTGAACATCCCGGAGAACCATCCGGCACGCGCGATGCATGACACCTTCTACATCGACACCCAGCATGTGCTGCGCACCCATACCTCGCCGGTTCAGGTGAGGTACATGGAAGCCAACCAGCCGCCGCTGAAAATCATCTCGCCCGGGCGCGTCTACCGTGTTGACTCCGATGCCACGCATTCGCCGATGTTCCATCAGGTCGAAGGCCTGTGGGTCGATGAGCAGGTCAGTTTCGCCAATCTCAAGGGGGTGGTTCAGGACTTTCTGCAGCGTTTCTTCGAGCGCGACGACCTGCGGGTGCGCTTCCGCCCGTCGTTCTTCCCGTTCACCGAGCCCTCCGCCGAAATGGACATGAGCTGGAATGGCGGCTGGCTGGAGATCGGCGGCTGCGGCATGGTGCATCCCAACGTACTGAAGCACGTCAGCATCGACAGCGAGAAATATCTTGGCTTCGCTTTCGGACTGGGCGTGGAGCGTCTGGCAATGCTGCGCTACGGCGTGAACGATCTGCGTCAGTTCTATGAGAGCGATCTGCGCTTTCTCAAGCAATTCAACTGAGAATAACAAGCAATGAAATTTTCCGAAAACTGGTTAAGGACCTGGGTCAATCCGGCGCTCAACAGCGATGAGCTGGGGCACGCGCTGACGATGGCCGGGCTGGAAGTCGAGGCACTGGAGGCTGTCGCACCGGCATTCAGCAACGTGGTGGTCGCCGAGGTGCTGGAAGTGGTCAAGCATCCCAACGCGGACCGCCTGAACGTGTGCCAGGTCAATGTCGGCGAAGCGGCTCCGCTAACCATCGTATGCGGCGCGGCCAACGTCGCGGTCGGAGTCAAGGTCCCTTGCGCGCGCATCGGCGCGGTGCTGCCCGGCGACTTCAAGATCAAACAGGCCAAGGTGCGCAGCATTGAATCGTTCGGCATGCTTTGCTCGGCTGTCGAGCTGGGATTGGCGGAGGCGAGCGATGGCCTGTGGCTGCTGCCTGCGGATGCGCCGGTGGGCCGGATGTTGCGCGAATATCTTGATTTGGAGGACAAACTGTTCACGCTCAAGCTCACGCCGAACCGCAGCGATTGCTCCGGCATCGCCGGCCTCGCGCGTGAAGTCGCGGCACTGACCGGCAGCGCGCTCCAGCCCGTGGTGATAGCAGAACCGCAGGTCACGTTGTCCGAGCAGCTGCCGGTCAAGGTGGCCGACGCACGAGCCTGCCCGCTGTATTGCGGCCGCCTGGTGCGCGGCGTGAATGCTGCGGCAACCACGCCGGTCTGGATACAGCGTCGTCTGGAGCGCAGCGGTTTGCGCGCGATCAACGCAGTCGTGGATATCACCAATTATGTGATGCTGGAACTGGGGCAGCCCATGCATGCCTTTGATGTGGCCAGCCTCTTCGGCGGAATCACGGTGCGCAACGCGCAGAAAGGCGAGGCGCTGACGCTGCTGAATGAACAGGTCGTGACGCTGGACGACGATGTGCTGGTGATCGCCGACGATGCCCGCATTCTGGCCTTGGCCGGCATCATGGGCGGGCAGGGTTGCGGGGTCGAAACGACGACACAGGATGTGTTTCTGGAGAGTGCGTTCTTTGCGCCGGATGCAATTGCCGGCAGGGCCAGACGTTTCGGGTTGGCGACAGATTCCTCGTTCCGTTTCGAGCGTGGCGTGGATTTCGCCGCAACGCGTCGGGCACTGGAACGTGCGACACAGCTGCTGCTGGAAATTTGCGGCGGACAGGCCGGTCCGATCAGCGAATTTTCCGGCGAACTGCCCGCGCGCCCCGCGATCACCTTGCGATCCTCGCGCGTGGCGCGTGTGCTGGGCATAGAGCTGGGAAGTTCCCGGATAGCCGCCTTGCTGACCGCACTGCAATTCGAGTTCACTGCGCATGGCGATGATTTCCAGGTGACGCCGCCGAGCTTCCGTTTTGACCTGTCCATCGAGGCAGACCTGATCGAGGAGGTTGCTAGGCTGTATGGTTACGACAACATCCCGGCGCTTGCGCCACAGGCCGCGCTGACCATGCTGCCGGGCAGCGAGTCGCAGCGACCGTTAGTTCAGGTCCAGCAGACGCTGGTTTCGCGCGACTATCAGGAGATCGTCAGTTATGCGTTCCTGGAGGAGCAGGTCGAGCGCGAGTTGTGCGGGAACGAGGAGCCCGTAGCGCTGCAGAACCCGATCGCCAGTAATCTGGCGGTCATGCGCAGCAGCCTGATTGGGGGATTGGTCGGTGCGTTGCGGTATAACCTGAACCGCAAGCAGACGCGAGTGCGGCTGTTCGAGTCTGGTGCCTGTTTTACCAAGGTGGACCGCAAGTATGTCCAGACACAGCGTTTGTCGGGTATCTCATACGGGAGCTACCTGCCCGAACAGTGGGGGGCATCGGCGAGGGCAGTGGATTTCTACGACGTAAAAGGTGATGTCGAGGCGCTCTTCGCCCCGCAAGCCCTTCGTTTTGTCGCAGCCCCTCATCCCGCGTTGCATCCGGGACGTTCGGCGCAGATCTATCGCGGCGGACAGCCGATCGGCTGGATCGGCGAATTGCATCCGCAATGGCAGCAGCAATACGATATGCCGCAGTCTGCGGTGTGGTTCGAGGTCGAGCTCGATGCACTGTTGCAGGGGCAGCTGCCCCGCATGAATGCGATTCCAAAGTTTTTGCCGGTGCGACGAGATCTTGCGGTATTGGTCGATGAATTCGTTCCAGTGCAGTCGCTCCTGGATGCGATGCAGGCTATTTCGGCGCCCTTTGTCGCGGAAATATCGCTATTCGATGTCTACCGCGGCAAGGGTTTGGAGCAGGGTAAAAAAAGCCTTGCATTCCGTGTGTTATTGCAAGATACTCAAAAAACTCTCACTGATTCTGAAATTGAACCCAGCATCGCGTTGTTACTCGATGCGATGGGGCAGCATGGTGCGCAGTTGCGCATGTAAGGGAAGAAAATGACAACGACATTAACCAAGGCTGAACTGGCCGATTTGCTCTTTGACAAGGTTGGTCTCAACAAGCGTGAAGCGAAAGACATGGTGGAAGCCTTCTTCGAGGAAATACGCGCGCAGCTTGAAAAGGGCGAGAGCGTCAAGTTGTCCGGTTTTGGAAATTTCCAATTGCGCGACAAGCCGCAGCGTCCGGGTCGCAATCCCAAGACGGGAGAGGAGATTCCCATCACGGCTCGCCGTGTGGTGACCTTCCATCCCAGCCAGAAACTGAAGACCATGGTGGAAAAGTCCTATCATGGAAAGCCACAAGCCTAACTCCGAGCTACCACCCATACCCGCAAAACGCTATTTCACCATTGGTGAAGTCAGCGAGTTGTGCGGGGTAAAGGCGCACGTGTTGCGCTATTGGGAGCAGGAGTTTACCCAGTTGAAACCCGTCAAACGCAGCGGAAACCGCCGCTACTATCAGCACCATGAAGTGCTGTTGATCCGGCGTATCCGTGAACTTCTCTATGGCCAGGGGTTTACGATAAGTGGCGCCAGGAATCGTCTTGAAAACGATCACGATCAGGATGTGAGCCCTGTTGTACCGGCAGGCACGGCGGATATGAGTGCGGTGCGGCGCGAAATCAGGGAGATCATCTCGTTGCTCGGTGCGACCCCCTAGCATTCCGCTGTCTTGCCGCATGCCACGCGGTGCAGAAATGATCAAATTTCGTATGTTATGGCCACCCGCAAAAATCCTGCATGAGCAAAATTCCACAGAGTAAAGACGGCGCAGATGGCGAGTTCGAGTCATCGATGCAGCTGCCGGTGGGCGTAAAAAACTACATCACGCCGGGCGGATATCGCAAGCTCATGGAGGAATTGGATTACCTCTGGAAGGTGGAGCGCCCCCAGTTGGTGAAGACCGTTGCATGGGCTGCGTCAAACGGTGACCGTTCCGAGAATGGGGACTATATCTACGGAAAAAAACGGCTGCGGGAGATAGATCGGCGCGTGCGTTTTCTGCGCAAACGCATCGAGTCGTCCGAGGTGGTGGATCCGGCACGGCGCGGAGTTTGCGACCAGGTGTTTTTCGGCGCCACAGTGACGGTGTGCGACACCGAGGGCTGCGAAAATACCTATTGCATCGTCGGTGTGGATGAGGCTGATGCCGGGAGCTGCATGATCAGCTGGGTATCGCCGCTGGCTCGTGCGCTTCTGAAGTTGCGTGTGGGGGATGTGGCTGTTTTGCGCACTCCGGCCGGCGTCCAGGAGCTGGAGATCATGCTGGTGGAGTACCTGGCTCAAATCGACGCGGGTTAGCGACTGCAGTTGATATAATCGGCAGATCGGCAGATCGGCAGTATCGGCAGTATCGGCAGTATCGGCAACACCCAACCAACAGGGGGCAGCATGAAAAAGATAGAAGCGATAATCAAACCGTTCAAGTTGGACGAGGTGCGTGAATCACTCTCCGAATTGGGGGTGAGCGGGTTGACGGTCACGGAGGTGAAGGGGTTCGGCCGCCAGAAAGGGCACACCGAGTTGTATCGTGGTGCCGAATATGTGGTGGATTTCCTGCCCAAGATCAAGGTGGAGGTAGTTGTGGCGACGGAACAGCTTGATCGGGCCATTGAAGCGATCATCAAGGCTGCACACACCGGCAAGATCGGAGACGGCAAGATTTTCGTTTCGGCGGTGGAGCGGGTCATTCGCATCCGCACCGGCGAGACGGATGAATCCGCGTTGTAACGCGCCATCACGGGTGCGGGATTGCCTCTGCATCCCGCCCAGTAATATGCTGATTCCATTCGTCGGCAAGTTTTGATACAATCCGCTGCGTTTTGAGATGGGCTTCGAGCCCGTTTTTTATTTGTGGGTGTGATTTATGGATGTTGTGAAGCTGGTTGAGACGACTGTCGCCGGCCTGGGATATGAACTGGTGGACTTCGAGCGTTCCGGGCGCGGTCTGTTGCGCGTGTTCATAGACAAGCCGGAAGGCATTTCAGTGGATGATTGCCAGACGGTGAGTAATCAGCTTACCCGGTTGTTTCTGGTCGAAAACGTGGATTATGACCGCCTTGAAGTATCTTCGCCGGGTTTGGACCGGCCATTGAAGAAAGAGGCTGATTTCGTGCGGTTTGTCGGCGAAAAGGTGCAGCTCAAGTTGCGCATGCCGATGGCGGGCCGCAAGAACTTTGTCGGAGTTATAGGCCCGGTTGAGGGTGGCCTGCTGAAGTTGGATGTTGATGGGAATCAGGTCGAGATCGATCTGTCGAATTTGGACAAGGCGCGTTTAGTGCCGACTTTTTAGTTTGTTGTGCGGGTTCCGGATGGGTTTGCGTTCGGAACAGCCAGGTAAATAGCCGGAGAGATAGTATGAGTCGTGAAATTTTGTTGCTGGTTGATGCGCTGTCGCGTGAAAAGAACGTGGATAAGGAGGTCGTATTCGGTGCGCTGGAATCGGCATTGGCTTCTGCTACCAAGAAGCGTTTTGCGGATGAGGCGGATGTTCGCGTAGCGATCAACCGTGAGACCGGTGAATATGAATCCTTCCGCCGTTGGGAGGTGATGGACGACGAGACTTTTGAGACGCCGGACCTGCATATAAAACTGGAAGCGGCCCGCAAGGCTAATCCCGGCATCCAGATCGGCGAGTTCGTCGAGGAGCCGCTGGAATCGATCGATTTCGGGCGTATCGGGGCGCAGGCGGCCAAGCAGGTGATCTTCCAGAAGATTCGTGATGCCGAGAAGGAACAGGTGCTCGCGGACTTCATGGAGCGCAAGGAGCATCTGGTGTCCGGCACAGTGAAACGCCTTGAGCGCGGCAACGCAATCATCGAGTTCGGCAAGATCGAGGCGTTGCTGCCGCGCGAACAGATGATCGCAAAGGAAAATCTGCGTGTCGGTGATCGTGTCAAAGCGCATTTGCTGAGGGTCGACCGGAGCGCACGCGGTCCGCAAGTGATTTTGTCACGCACCTCATCGGAGTTGCTGGTCAAGCTGTTCGAACTGGAAGTTCCCGAGATCGAGGAAAAACTGCTTGATATCGTCAGTGCGGCACGAGATCCCGGTTCCCGCGCCAAAATCGCAGTGTTGTCGCATGACCCGCGCATCGATCCGATCGGAACCTGTGTCGGCATGCGCGGTTCGCGTGTGCAGGGCGTTACCAATGAGCTGGCCGGCGAGCGTGTGGATATCATTCTCTGGTCGGAAGATCCTGCCACCTATGTCATCAATGCGCTGGCGCCGGCCGAGGTGAGCAGCATCGTGGTAGACGAAGAAAATCACAGCATGGACGTTGTGGTCGAAGAGGAGAATCTGGCACAGGCGATTGGCCGGGGCGGGCAGAATGTGCGCCTGGCAAGCGAACTGACGGGCTGGGAACTCAACATCATGACTGTCGAGCAGTCCAACGAGAAGCACAACGAAGAGTTCTCCAAGACACGCAAGATGTTCATGGAACGTCTGGATGTGGATGAAGAGGTGGCAGACATCCTGGTACAGGAGGGTTTTAATACGCTCGAGGAAGTCGCGTATGTTCCGCTGGAGGAGATGCTGGAGATCGAATCGTTCGATGAGGCGACGGTCGAGGAATTGCGCAGCAGAGCCCGTAATGCCCTGCTGACGGCCGCGATTGCCAGCGAAGAGAAGGTCGAGCACGGTATTGAGGATCTGCTCAAATTGGAGGGGATGGACGAGCAGACAGCGCTGACGCTGGCCGGAAAGGGTATCGTGACCCAGGACCAGTTGGCGGATCTGGATGCGGATGAGCTGGTCGAATTGACCGGTTTGGACAATGATCGTGCCAATGCGTTGATTATGACGGCGCGCGCACCTTGGTTTGCTTAACAAGGTGATTTAAGGGATAGCAATGGGAAAATTAAACGTAGCGCAATTTGCGACAGAGCTGGGATTGCCCGTACCTCTGCTGCTTGAACAGCTGAAGGCGGCCGGCCTTGCCAAGGAACAGGAAACCGATCCGGTATCCGAAAAGGACAAGGCGAAATTGCTGGAACATCTGCGTCAGTCGCATGGCGGAGAAAAGCCTGCCAAGAAAATTACGCTGATTCGTCGCGAGACGACCGAGATCAAGAAGGCCGACAGTTCCGGCCGGGCACGCACCATCCAGGTGGAGGTGCGCAAGCGCCGCGTGGTGGCACCGACTGCTGCCGAAGCAGTACCGGTTTCCGTCGAAACAGCCGAAGTGGCTCCCAAAAAAGGCAAGGCTGCTGCTCAGGTTGTCGACGAAACTGAACTGGCCGCGCGAGAGCAAGAGGCGCGCCTGCAGGCGGAACTTGCGGCACGCCAGGCTGCCGAAATCCAGGCCAAGCAGGATCGCAGCAAGCGCAAGACTGCCCAGAAAGTGGCTGAGGCCGAGTCTCAACCGCAACCTGCTGCCGGGGAGAGCAAAGAAGCCGTTGCAGCTGAAGCTGCCGCGCCTGCGGCCAATCTGGCGGAAGGTACACTGCATAAGCCGACTCCCAAGCCCGGCGACAAGATTGCCAAACCGACCAGAAAGCCCAAGGCGGATGTAAAGGCCAGCCCATGGGATGAACACGGGCACAAGAAGCGCACTCCGGTCAGTGCCGGCGAACGAAAGCCGGCCTGGTCGACACCGGTGCGCGCACCGCGGCATCACGACAAGAGTGTGAAACATGGTGCAGCAGAAACCGCACATGCATTCTCCATGCCGACTGAGCCTATCGTCCATGAAGTGGCTGTGCCGGAGACCATCACGGTCGCCGAATTGGCGCAGAAGATGGCGGTCAAGGCTTCCGAGATTATCAAGGCGCTGATGAAGATGGGGTCGATGGTTACCATCAATCAGGTACTCGATCAGGAGACCGCGATGATCGTGGTTGAGGAAATGGGCCATATCGCCAAGGCTGCCAAGCTGGATGATCCGGACGCCTACCTGATGGACACAGAGGATCATCAGGCGGAACTGGTGCCGCGTGCCCCGGTCGTCACCGTGATGGGACACGTCGATCACGGCAAGACCTCTTTGCTGGATTACATACGCCGCACCCGCGTTGCATCGGGCGAGGCTGGCGGAATCACGCAGCATATCGGCGCCTATCACGTGGATACCCCGCGCGGCATGATCACCTTCCTCGACACCCCGGGTCACGAGGCGTTTACCGCGATGCGCGCGCGCGGCGCAAAATCGACCGACATCGTGATCCTGGCGGTGGCAGCCGATGACGGCGTGATGCCGCAGACCAAGGAGGCCATACACCACGCCAAGGCAGGCAATGTGCCGCTGGTCGTCGCGGTGACCAAAGTGGATAAGCCGGAAGCGAACGTTGAGCGAGTCAAACAGGAACTGGTTGCCGAAGGCGTGGTGCCGGAAGATTGGGGCGGCGATGCGATGTTCGTCGAGGTTTCCTCCAAGTCAGGTCAGGGTATCGACCAGTTGCTGGAAGGTATCCTGTTGCAGGCCGAGGTGCTTGAACTGAAGGCTCCTCGCGCCACCCATGCCAAGGGAGTCGTGATCGAGGCACGCTTGGACAAGGGCAAGGGCCCGGTTGCGACGGTGCTAGTCCAATCCGGAACGATGCGCCGCGGCGATGCGGTGCTGGTCGGGGCGGTTTTCGGGCGTGTTCGCGCGATGCTGGACGAAAATGGCAAAGCCGTAGATGAGGCCTACCCATCCATTCCGGTGGAAATTCAGGGGTTGTCAGAGGTTCCTGCTGCCGGCGAAGAGCTGATGGTGTTGGCGGACGAAAAACGTGCGCGGGAGATCGCATTGTTCCGTCAGGGCAAGTATCGCGGCGTCAAGTTGGCCAAGCAGCAGGCGGCCAAACTGGAGAACATGTTTGAGCAGATGGCCGAAGGCGAAGTTCGCACGCTGTCGCTGATCGTCAAATCAGACGTTCAGGGTTCTGCCGAGGCGATCGCCCAGTCGCTCCAGAAACTGTCGACCAGCGAAGTCAAGGTCAATCTGATCCACGGCGGCGTGGGGGCGATCAGCGAGTCGGACATCAACCTGGCGCTGGCTTCCAAGGCGATCGTGATCGGCTTCAACACCCGTGCCGACGCGGCTGCACGCAAACTGGCCGAGGCTAACGGCGTCGATATCCGCTACTACAACATCATCTATGCGATGGTGGACGAGATCAAGGCCGCCCTGTCCGGCATGCTGGCACCGGAGAAGAAGGAAATCGTCATGGGCATGGTGGAGGTGCGCCAGGTGTTCACCGTTTCCAAGATCGGTACGATCGCAGGCTGCTACGTACTGGAAGGCGTGGTCAAACGCGGTGCCAGGGTCCGTGTGTTGCGCAATAACGTCGTGATCCATGACGGCGAGCTCGATTCCCTGAAGCGCTTCAAGGATGACGTGAAGGAAGTGAAGAGCAACTTCGAGTGCGGCCTGTCGTTGAAGGGCTATAACGACCTGGTAGTCGGCGACAAGCTGGAAGTGTACGAAATCGTCGAGGTCGCACGCGCCCTCTGATCGGGGAGCGGCTAATTATGGCGAATTTCGCGAGAACCGATCGGATAGCGCAGCAGATGCAGCGCGAAATCGCCGAGTTGGTGCGCCTCCAGATCAATGATCCCCGCGTGCGTCTGGTGACCATTACCGATGTGGAAGTGGCAGGGGATTATTCCCATGCCAAGATTTTCTTCACCCGTCTGGATGGAAAAAACGACGAGGCGCAGCAGGGGCTGGAACGGGCAAGCGGTTTCATCCGCAGCCAGCTGGCCCACAGCCTGAAATTGCGGGTCATGCCACAATTGCATTTTGTCTACGATTCCTCCGTGGAGCGTGGCAGCAAGCTGTCTCGGCTCATCGACCAGGCAGTTGCCAGCGACAAGCTCAATTCCGACAAACAGTAGCACTCCATGGCGCGCAACTTCCGCCCGTTCGACGGCGTTCTGCTTTTTGACAAGCCGCTGGAATTGAGCTCGAACACCGCACTGCAAAAAGTCCGCCGCCTGTTCCAGGCCGAGAAGGCAGGGCACACGGGTACACTCGATCCGCTTGCCTCGGGGCTGCTGCCGGTCTGCTTCGGCGAGGCGACTAAGTTTTCCAATGCCCTGCTGGATGCCAGCAAAACCTATCGCGCCGTGTTGCGTCTGGGGCAAACCACGAGCACTGGGGACGCTGAGGGCGAGATCCTCAGCGAGCATCCGGTCGATCTGACCCGATCCGACGTAGACGCGGCCCTGGAGCAATTCCGCGGCGATATCCGTCAACTCCCGCCGATGCACAGCGCGCTCAAGCATCAGGGCAAGCCGCTCTATGAATACATCCGCAAGGGGGAGACCGTAGAGCGGGAGTTACGCAGCGTCACGATTCACGAATTGACGCTGAACCGTTTTGCCGCAAATGAACTGGACATCACCGTGCATTGCAGCAAGGGCACCTATGTCCGCACGCTAGCCGAAGACATCGGCGCCGCGCTCGGCTGCGGCGCACACCTGATCAGCCTGCGTCGCACGGCGATCGCCCATCTCGTTTTGCAGCATGCCTACACGCTATCCCAGCTGGAGGCGATGACATCGGTAGAGCGCGATGCCTGCGTATTGCCGACCGAATCGCTGATGCCGGACCTTCCGGTGCTGGCATTGGATGCCGTGCAAATCAAACGCCTCGCGCAGGGACAGCGGCTCGCACTGGATACCGGCTTGCCGGACGGCAGGCTGAAGTTGCATGGCCCAGACGGATTCATCGGCGTGGGACTGCTGCAAGGACGCCGTCTGGCGCCGGAACGGCTGCTGTCCAGTGTCGCCAGACAAGCGGCGCAATCCGGTGGCTCGCCTGAAGCATGATTTCCGTGAGCGCGAAAACATCGGCGGTTTGAACTGTTGCAGCCGCCAGGGGCTGGTCGCAGCCGGACTTATTTCAACAGCAGGCTGAGTTCCTTCAGTACAGTGAGCATAATATGGGGTTGCGCGGCAGCGACCGGGTGCAGGTTGTCGGTTTGGAACTGCTCGGCGGGAACACCTTCCAGCAGGAAGGGCAGCAATCTCACACGATGTGTTTTCGCCAGATTCCTAAACAGCTTCTGGAATCCCGCAGTATAGGACGCGCCATAATTCGGCGGCAGCCGCATCCCGACCAGCAGGACCTGGGCGCGCGAGCGTTTCACCTGCCTGATGATCGCGCCGAGATTGGCTTCGGTCTCTTCACTGCGATAGCCGCGCAGTCCGTCGTTTGCGCCGAGTTCCACGATCACGATAGCCGGACGATGGTCTTGCAAGGCCTTGGCGATGCGTTGCCGTCCTCCTAGCGTGGTCTCGCCGCTGATGCTGGCATTCACGACCCTGTAACCGGGATGGCTGCGTTCCAGCTCAAGCTGCAGCAGGCTGGGCCAACTTTCCGCTACAGGGATACCGTATCCGGCTGATAAACTGTCACCGAATACTAGGATGTTCTTCCCGGCGCAGGCCGGATGAGGAAGAAACAACGCGGCGATCAGTAGAACGACTTTCAAGGAATAATTTCTCATGGTTGCGATTGTGCAGGCAGTTGAACTGAGCAAGCAAGTGTTAAGCGGAGATCAGCCGCTGACCATCTTGCATCAAGTAAGTTTCGAGGTTGAGCCCGGCGAGAGTCTGGCGATACTCGGCGCGTCCGGGTCGGGCAAGTCAACCTTGCTCGGCCTGCTGGCGGGGCTGGATCTGCCCAGCAGCGGCAAGGTGCTGTTGAACGGTGCGGACCTGTTCGCGCTGGATGAGGACGGCCGCGCCCGATTGCGCAGCGAACTGGCCGGCTTCGTGTTCCAGTCATTCCAATTGCTGCCGGCGCTCAACGCGCTGGAAAACGTGATGCTGCCGCTCGAATTGGCCGGCATAAGCGACGCACGGGAGCGGGCTGCAGAGTCGATAAGGCAGGTGGGCTTGGCTGCCCGCGCCCATCATTTGCCCAAGCATCTGTCCGGCGGAGAGCAGCAGCGTGTCGCACTGGCGCGTGCCTTCGTTACCCGGCCGAGGATACTGTTTGCGGACGAGCCCACCGGCAATCTGGACGCTGCTACAGGCGCCCAGATCATCGAGTTGATGCTTGAGCTTAATCGCGCCTTGGGAACCACCCTAGTGCTGGTCACGCACGACGAAGCGCTGGCGCTGCGTTGCGGGAAGCAGTTGCGGCTGGCAGGGGGGCGGGTGACACAGTGACATGCAGCGCGGCTGCGCGGCAATCAGTCCGGGGAGGGCTCTCCGGGAGCGTGCCCCCCCATCATCACTGGAATGCGGCGCGAACCGAAGGCCATGACGAATTTCTCGAAATGCCCGGCGATCCTTGTATTGCATTCCGGGCAGTGGCCGTCCGGCGTGAGGCGGTAATTGTTGATCTCGTACCAGTCGCGTTCGACCAGTCTGGTGCGACAGGACGGGCAATAGGTCGTGTCGCCTTCCGCGTTGTGCATGTTGCCGGTATAGACGTAGCGCAGCCCGGCATCCAGCGCGATCTTGCGCGCGCGGATCAGCTTGGGCGGAGGTGTGGGCGGCACATCGGACATCTTCCAGTCCGGATGGAACGCGGAGAAATGTAGCGGAACGTCCGGTCCGAGTTCATTGGCCACCCATTTCGACAGCTCGGCGAGTTCGGCATCGGAATCGTTGAATCCCGGAATCAGCAGCGTGGTGAGTTCAAGCCAGCAATCGGTGTCATGGTGCACATAGGCCAGCGTGTCGAGTATCGGTTGCAGGTGCGCGCCGCACAGCTTGACATAGAACTCGTCGGTGAAACCCTTCAGGTCGATGTTGGCGGCGTCCATCTTGGCGAAGAATTCCCGGCGCGGGGCATCATGGATGTAGCCGGCGGTCACGGCCACGGTCTTGATGCCGAGTTCGTGGCAGGCATCCGCCGTATCCAGCGCATATTCGAAAAATACCACTGGGTCGTTGTAGGTGAAGGCCACGCTCTTGCTGCCGTTTTCCTTTGCGGCCTGCGCGATGGCCTCTGGCGTGGCGCTGTCCATCAGCCGATCCATCTCGCGCGACTTGGAAATGTCCCAGTTCTGGCAGAACTTGCAGGCGAGGTTGCACCCTGCTGTGCCGAATGAAAACACGCTGGAGCCGGGATAAAAATGGTTCAGTGGTTTCTTCTCGATCGGGTCGATGCAGAAGCCGGATGAACGCCCGTAGGTGGTGAGCACCACCTGCCCATCCACTACGCCGCGCACGAAGCAGGAGCCGCGCTGGCCCTCGTGCATCTTGCAGTCGCGCGGACAGATCTCGCACTGGACGCGACCGTCATCCAGCCTGTGCCAGTATTTCGTCGGATGGCGTTCGTTGAAGCCGATGGGTTCGTCCATTTTATTCACCTTCCTGCCTATATTCATGCCAGTTCTGCACGGTGTAATGCGATAGCCGGATGTCCGGCGACCAGAAATCGGCCGGCAGCCCGGCCTTGGTTTTCAGCTGGGCGATAAATGCACTGGGATCGGGTAGCTGCGCCCACACCTGCGGGAGGTAGGTGGCCCGGTGATCGCCGAACTCAAGCACCACGCCATCAAGCCCCGGATTGAGCTGCGCCAGTGCATCCTGCTCGCTGCTGAACCGGATTGATTCCTGCTTGCTTAGTAGGGATACCTCGATCAGCGTTCTGGGGAATTCCTCCTTGCTGAGCGGCGGGAAACGTGGGTCATAAAAGGCAGCCGCCACTGCGTTCTCGCGCACGTCGTCGATGAGCGGGCGGTATGCCTGCAGACTGCCGATGCAGCCATGCAACTGGTCGTCCAGCGTCAGCGTCACAAAGGTTGCGCCCGGCTCCTCCAGCCAGCGGCTTCGCAACAGGTCGTCCGATATGAATCCAAACTCGCCGGCGATGGCAGCCCGTGCCAGACGCAACAGCGTTTTCCCTTTGTCAGTGTTGAACATGAGCCTGCTCCTCGGTGAATGCGAAAGCGCCATATCCCACTACTGAATCATGAGACCCCGCTGTGTCGCCGGAGTTTCGCAAATCGAGCAAATGCGGGTTCAGGTGGTGGTGTTGCGCCGCCAGGATCAGGCCGCTGACCGGTGTGCCGCCACAGGCCTGGTCATGCGGGATCGGCTGTTTGAGGTCCAGGATGGATTGCGCAGTGTCCCTGTCCACGCGCTGGGCGATGGTATAGGGCAGGTAATGCGAGAGATCCGAGCTGATCACGATCAGCGTTTCGTCGCCGCCCCACACTGCCTCGAGCACCTCGGCGACCTCCTCGGCACTGGCCATCCCCACTGCCAGCGGCAACAGCGTGAAATCCTGCAATACCCTTTGCAGGAACGGCAGCTGCACCTCCAGCGAATGCTCCAGTGCATGCGCCTCCGCGCTGATGCCGACCTGGGGCAGCCCGGAAACAGCATCCGCCGCCCCGGCATCCAGCATCACCCTGCCCAGCGGAGTGTCGAAGGCGTCCACGCCGGGCAGGGCCAAGCCGCGTACCGCGACGCGATGGGTTGGGCCCAGCAGGATTACGCGATGGATGCGTGCGGCGAGGCGGAGCAGGGTGCGGTAGGCGGTGGCGGCGACCGGGCCGGAGTACACGTAACCGGCGTGCGGCACGATCAGCGCCTTGGGAATGAAATCGAACCGTCGCGCGGCATCCAGGTAATGCTGCACATCTTCTGCCAGCATGGCTGCATCACCCGGGTAGAACATCCCTGCGACGGCAGGAGTACGGACGGTAGACATGTCAACCTCCCTTCCACGGTATGCCCAGTATATCGGGGCGAAGCCGGCAGAATCAAGAAGCCGGGCGGTGTGATCCTGTGCCGAGCAGCAGCTGGTATACGGCAAGATCTCCGGCGGAAAAGCAGCAGAAGATCACTTCACGGATCGAGGTCGGCACGGCCAGCGACGAGCGGACCGTTGCGACCGCAACCGCAGCGGCTGCCTCGACTGGGTAGCCGTACACGCCGGTGCTGATCGCCGGAAACGCGATCGACTGCACGTCATGAGCGGCGGCGAGTTGCAGTGCGTTGCGGTAACATGATGCGAGCAGCGCCGCCTCGCCGCTGTTGCCCCCGTGCCATACCGGGCCCACTGTATGGATTACGAATTTTGCCGGCAGCCGGAAGCCCCGGGTGATCCGGGCTTCGCCAACCGGACAGCCGCCCAGCAAGCGGCATGCTGCCAGTAATTCCGGCCCGGCGGCGCGATGGATCGCCCCGTCTACGCCCCCACCGCCCAGCAGCGTGGAATTGGCCGCATTGACGATCGCATCGACCCTGAGTTGGGTGATGTCGGCTTGCAGGGCGCTCAGCGTGGCGGGCATTGCTGGCTCTCCTGGGTGTGGGCGGGCGACTGTTTTGCGCTGTGTTTTCCGGGAAGACAGGCGCGCCAGGCATCCCGTTTCTGCTCGTAGGACATCGACGCGTTCGCCGGACTGGTCGACGGCAGGCGCTGAAAATGCAGGGCAGGATGTCCGAGCGTAGGCAGCACATATTTATGGAAGCACTGTTCGGCCATCGCGCCATTGAAATACACCTGTGCGATTTGCGGATGGGCACGGAAGAACGATGCGAAGTCATTCGCCCTGATCGAGCCGACTTCGATATCGGCATCCATGCTGCCGTGCCGCGTGCACGAGGCGAGCACATCCCAGAGTGCGATGCCGGCAGATTGCAGTTTTATCAGGCGCGCTGCATAGGACAGCGCGGGTGCGGCACCGAACAGCTCGCCCATGATCGGCCAGAAGGCGTTGCGCGGATGAGCATAATACTGGCCGGCCTGCAGCGATGCCTTGCCCGGCATGCTGCCCAGGATCAGGATGTGTGCATCCGGGTTTTCGATCGGCGGGAAACTCTGGATCGCGGGCATGCTAAAGATGCTGCTCGAACCATTCCGCCGCGGCCTGCGCCGCCTGTTGCAGCGTGCCGGGTTCCTCGAACAGGTGGGTCGCACCGGGGATCAGCGTGAGTTTTTTTTCGCAGCTCAGCAGCTCTTCGGCCCGCCTGTTCAGCTCGATCACGCCGTAGTCCGCGGCGCCGACGATCAGCAGCGTAGGCGCGGTCACCTGGCGCAGTGCCGCGGTTTCGGCGAGGTCGGGGCGCCCACCGCGCGACACGACGGCAGCAATCCTGCCTCCCATCCGTGCGGCCGCCTGCAATGCCGCCGCCGCGCCGGTGCTGGCACCGAAATAGCCGAGGCGCATTCCTCTGGTCCTCGGGCTGGCTTGCAGCCACTCGGTCGTCGCGAGCACACGCTGCGTGAGTAGCGCGATGTCGAAGTGCGCCTCGTAATACTGGTCTTCTTCGCGAGTCAGCAGGTCGAACAGCAGAGTGCCGATGCCGCATTGCTGCAGCACGCCCGCGACATAGGTGTTGCGCGGGCTGAGGCGGCTGCTGCCACTGCCGTGAACGAACAGCACCAGGCCTTTTGCTGACGGCGGCAGTATCAGTTCGCCGTCGAGCTCAACCTGACCAGCGGGAATATGTTCGTTGCTCACATCATTCCTCCATGACGATGGGTTTGGGCAGCCTACCGGAAATTGTCCAGCGAACCGTGCAAACCTGAGGCCATGGTATCAGTCCGCGATAGCTGCGGAAATAAAAAAGCCGCCCGGTTTTATCGGGCGGCTTGCCGTGGCAGATCGAAATTTAACCCTGACGGTGTTGGGTCTCGATTTGCACCAGCAGTTCGTTCTCGACATACACCTCACGCTGGCGGGCGCGGCGGCGCGGCGCATGTCCTTCCGTACCAGGCGTGACTGGAGCCATGCTCGCCACCTTGGACAGGTCGGTTTCGATCTGGATCAGGTCCGAGCCGGTCTTTGCCGCGGCGGCGGGTGCTGCCACTACAGGCGCAGTCACCTGTACCGGTGCGGGCACGGGTGCAGGCTGCTGGACGATTGTGGGCATCGCGACATATTCGGTCGGACGGACAAATCCTTCGGGGAAGGCAATATATTCCGTCGGCCTGACCCTGGATGGTGCAGCGGACGGTGCAGGCCTTGTTGCCTGTGTTACCTCGGCCACTGCGCCGTCGGCACCCGCGACCGCGCTGGCTTGTGCTGACGCCTCGCGGTTCTCGCGTTCGCGTCTGCCACCACGGCGACCGCGGCGGCGTGAAGAGCCTCCTTCGCGCGGCTGGCCGGCCTCGCCCTGTTCCGTCGCTGCGGTGGCCTGGTTTTCCAGTACCGGTTTTTCCTCGGTCACGCGAGGTGGCCGTGGCTGCTTCGGTTGACGCGGCTCGCGCACCTCTTTGGACTGCTGGGTCTCTGACGGCGCCGCCTTCTGACCGCCGCGGGCTTCACTGCGCTCGTCGCGGTCTCCTCGTTCTCCGCGTCCACTACGCCCACCGCGGTCGCGGCGTTTGCCGCCCTCACCACGTTCGCCGCGCTCGCCACGGTCACCGCGTTCTCCGCGTTCTCCGCGCTCGGGACGCTGTCCGTGACGGGACTTGGCTGAGGCAGGCTTGGCCTTGGGTTGCTCTTCCTCGCCCAGCGATTTGAGCCATCCGAGCAGTCTGCCGAAAATCGACGGGCCGGCGACCTCGACTTTCATCGGTGCAGGTTGTGCCGGAGTGATGCCCTGCACAACAGCCTGTGCACGCATGGCTTTTTGCTGCTCCTGTGCGCTGTGAGGTTTTTCCTCGACCGGCTTCTCCACCAGTTTGTAGCTGGCCTGCATGGCATCGCCGCTCAGCTCGTCATGGCGCAGGCGGTTGATGCTGTAGTTGGGCGTTTCCATGTGCGGATTCGGAATCAGCGTGACCGCCACCCTCAGGCGCGATTCGATGCGATGGATGTCGCCGCGCTTCTCGTTTAGCAGGAAGGTGGCGACGTCGACCGGGACCTGCACGTGTATCGCCGCGCTGGTCTCCTTCATCGCCTCTTCCTGGATGATGCGCAGGATGTGCAGTGCGGAAGACTCGATACCGCGGATATGTCCGATGCCGCTGCAACGCGGGCAGGGGATGTAGTTGCCCTCGCCCAGGCTGGGCGCGAGGCGCTGGCGCGACAGTTCCAGCAGGCCGAAACGCGAGATCTTTGCCGTCTGCACGCGGGCGCGGTCGTAACGCAGCGAATCGCGCAGGCGGTCCTCGACGTCGCGCTGGTTTCGGCTGCTTTCCATGTCGATGAAGTCGATCACGATCAGTCCGCCCAAGTCGCGCAGGCGCAACTGGCGGGCGATCTCTTCGGCCGCTTCGAGGTTGGTGTGGAACGCGGTGGCCTCGATGTCCGAGCCCTTGGTGGCGCGCGCCGAGTTGATGTCGATCGCGGTCAGCGCTTCGGTGTGGTCGATCACGATCACGCCTCCGGACGGCAGGCGCACTTCGCGGGCATGGGCCGATTCGATCTGGTGCTCGATCTGGAAACGCGAGAAGAGCGGCACGTCGTCCACATAGCGCTTGATGCGGTTCACATTGTCCGGCATCACCGTGCTCATGAACGCCAGCGCCTGCTGGTAGACGTCCTCGGTGTCGATCAGGATCTCGCCGATCTCAGGGTTGAAGTAGTCGCGGATCGCGCGCACCACCAGGCTGCTTTCCAGGTAGATCAGCGAGGGCGCCTTTTCGGCGGCGGCCGCCCCATCGATCGCATCCCATAGCTGTTTTAGGTAGTTCAGGTCCCACTGCAACTCTTCCTCGCTGCGGCCGATGCCGGCGGTTCGGGCGATGATGCTCATGCCCTTGGGCACGTCGATATGCGACAGCACTTCGCGCAGCTCGTTGCGGTCCTCGCCCTCGATGCGGCGCGATACGCCGCCGCCGCTCGGGTTGTTCGGCATCAGTACGATGTAGCGTCCGGCCAGACTGATATAGGTGGTCAGCGCCGCGCCCTTGTTGCCGCGCTCGTCCTTTTCCACCTGGACCAGCAATTCCTGGCCTTCCCTAAGGGCTTCCTTGATCGAGGGGCGGTTGCCGCTGCCGGGCTGGTAATACTGAGGGGCGACTTCCTTGAAGGGGAGGAATCCGTGGCGGTTGCCGCCGTATTCCACGAAGCAGGCTTCGAGGCTGGGCTCGAGGCGAGTGATGACCGCCTTGTAGATGTTGCTCTTGCGTTGCTCTTTACCGGCGGTTTCAATGTCCAGGTCGATGAGCTTCTGACCGTCAACAATGGCGACACGGAGTTCTTCCGGCTGTGTCGCATTAAATAACATGCGTTTCATTTATTGTCTCCCGCGCTCTGACACGGGCGAGACCGGGCTACACGCGGTTAGGCGTGCAAGACGAGAAAACGGCTGCGCAAGCAGTGAGCAATCGTGCAATCAGTTGTTTGTGCAAACGGTTGGTCAAATCAGTTCTCTATCAGTAGCTGGTCTAAAAATCGTTCTCCGGAATCGGGCATTGATTGCTGCGGTGTTGCTTTTTCCGCGGCGCCTATCGTTGCTCGTTATTCCTCGGGGTGTTTCAGCACACGGCTGAAACACGAAAAATCCACAGGTGCTTTGAGCGCGTAAATCAATTACTATCACTGCTGGTTCCGGTGAGTGATATTAACCGGCTGCGGCTGGATGGGGGTGGCGGCGGTGTTCGCCGTCGCTTATGCCAAATTTCCTTCGCCAAATTTCTTTTGGCGGGGGGACTTTATCCCAACTAACCCGAATCCAAATCGCGCGAGTGACGAAGTATATTCAAAATGAATGGTTTAAGCAAAGAATCTGTCGCTTTCATTGAAATCGACGAAAGTGGCGAGTCTCAGCGCATCGATAACTACCTGTTCAAGCATCTGAAAGGCGTACCCAAGAGCCATATTTACCGGATTTTGCGCGGTGGCGAGGTGCGGGTGAACAAAAAACGGGTCGACCAGACCTATCGCCTGCAATTGGGCGACCAGTTGCGCATTCCGCCGATCCGGGTGGCCGAAAGGCACGAAGTCGAGCAACCCCGCATCCCGGCAGTGGAATTCCCGATCATTTATGAGGACGATGCGCTGCTGGTCGTGAACAAACCCGCCGGCGTGGCGGTGCATGGCGGCAGCGGCGTCAGCTTCGGGGTCATCGAGCAGATGCGCCGCGCGCGCCCCCAGGCAAAATTCCTCGAACTGGTGCACCGGCTCGACCGCGAGACCTCCGGCGTGCTGCTGCTGGCCAAGAAGCGTTCCGCGCTGACCGCGATGCACGAGGTCATGCGCGAGGGCAACAGCGACAAGCGCTATTACGCGCTGGTGCTGGGGCAGTGGAAAAACGCCAAACAGCACGTCAAGCTGCCCTTGCACAAGTTCGACACCCCCCAAGGCGAGAAGCGCGTGATGGTCCGGGAGGACGGGCAGGCCTCGCACACCGTCTTCACGTTGCAGAAGAGCTGGGCGCCCCGGGAGGGCGGGACAGGATTCTCGCTGCTGGAGGCCCAGCTCAAGACCGGGCGGACACACCAGATCCGCGTGCACCTGGCCCATCTCGGCTTCCCGATCGCAGGCGACGACAAATACGGCGATTTCGCGCGCAACAAGACCCTGATGAAACAGGGACTGAAGCGCATGTTCCTGCACGCGCACAGCATTGCCTTCACCCATCCGCTGACCGGCGAACCCATGCACCTGACCGCCCCGTTACCCAAAGAGCTGGAGGCTTTCATTGCCCGGCTGGACGCCACTGCCGGACAATAGCGCGGGTGTGCCGGGTCATGGCCGGGTCAAGGCACAGCCCGGTGCATGGCCAGGCATGGCGAAGTGGCGTATCCTCGGGTCACTTGTATAAAGGTTAGGGGGCTTCGACATGACAAGAATCCTGGCAGGTACATGGATGGTTTTCGCACTGTTCGCCATCCTGCTCACCGGATGCGCCACGACCCACCCCACCGCGGTCTGGAAAGACCCCTCGTATCATGCGCGTCCCGGCAGGATCATGGTGATCGGTGTGGCCAGGGAGCCGCTCAACCGCCGCTTGTTCGAGGATGAGTTCGTCGCGCAGCTCAGGGCCAGGGGCACGGAGGCGATCGCAAGCTATACCGTCCTTACCGACAAGCAGCAGGATGACCAGGCAGCCGTCGCGAAGCGGGTGAAGGAACTGGGCGCCGATTCGCTGCTGATATCCAGGCTGGTGGACAGAAAGACGGTACGCGTCTATGTGCCCGGCACGGTTTATTATCCGCCTCCCTATTACAATAACTGGCCGGACTATTACGGCTACGGATACCGTTACCTGTATACGCCGGGCTACGTCGCTGAAGACGAGTACGCGATCATCGAGACCAATCTGTATGAGGCGGCCAGCGACAGGCTGGTGTGGGCCGCAACCTCCGAAACCAGACTGAAGGGGACGAATGTGAACCTGATCAGGGCCTATGTCGGCGTGATGGTCGATACGATGGCCGGGCACGGTTTGCTGGCCGACTGATTTTTTACGCGGCTGCCGGTGCGCGATACACACCGGCAGTGATGCATCAACAGGAAAGCAAGCATGGCAAAGGCAAAAACGATCTATACCTGCACCGAATGTGGCGGGCAGTCACCGAAGTGGCAGGGGCAGTGCCCGCACTGCATGGAGTGGAACACGCTGGTCGAGGCGGTGGCCGAGGCCGCCGCCACAGGGGGCAAGAACCGTTTCAGCGCGCTCGCGGCTTCGGGCCGAGTGCAGAAGCTGTCCGAGGTTGAGGCGGCTGAGGTGCCGCGCACACCGACCGGGATCGAGGAATTCGACCGGGTGCTGGGCGGCGGGCTGGTGTCGGGCGGGGTGGTGCTGATCGGCGGCGATCCGGGCATCGGCAAGTCCACGCTGCTGCTGCAGGTGCTGGCGCACCTGTCGAAACAGCAGAACACCCTCTATGTCAGCGGCGAGGAGTCGGCCCAGCAGATCGCGCTGCGCGCCAAGCGTCTCTCGCTGGACGCGAGCAGCCTGCGCCTGCTGCCGGAGATCCAGCTCGAAAAAATCCAGGCAATCATCGCCGCCGACAAGCCGGATGTGGTCGTGATCGACTCGATCCAGACCGTCTATTCCGAGCAGCTTACTTCCGCGCCCGGTTCGGTGGCTCAGGTGCGCGAGTGTGCCGCGCAACTGACGCGCATCGCCAAGAGCCAGGACATCACCATGATCCTCGTCGGCCACGTCACCAAGGAGGGTGCGCTGGCCGGGCCGCGCGTGCTCGAACACATCGTCGACACCGTGCTGTACTTTGAGGGCGACACCCATTCCAGCTTCCGCCTGATCCGCGCATTCAAGAACCGCTTCGGCGCGGTCAACGAACTCGGCGTGTTCGCGATGACCGAGAAGGGGCTGCGCGAGGTCAGCAACCCGTCGGCGCTGTTCCTGTCGCAGCACGGCTCACAGGTCGCCGGCTCCTGCGTGATGGTCACGCAGGAAGGCACGCGGCCGCTGCTGGTGGAGATTCAGGCGCTGCTCGACGAGGCGCATTCGCCCAACGTGCGGCGGCTGTCGCTCGGTCTGGAGCAGAACCGCCTCGCGATGCTGCTCGCGGTGCTGCACCGCCACGCGGGCATCGCCTGTTTTGACCAAGACGTGTTCATCAATGCGGTCGGCGGCGTGAAGATCACCGAGCCGGGTGCGGACCTCGCGGTGATCCTCGCGATGGTATCCAGTCTGCGCAACAAGCCGCTGCCCGAAAAGCTAGTGGTGTTCGGCGAGGTCGGCCTGGCCGGCGAGGTGAGGCCGGTGCAGCGCGGACAGGAACGCATCAAGGAAGCCGCCAAGCTCGGTTTCACCCGGGCGATCATCCCTAGGGCCAACGCGCCGAAGCAGAAAATCGCCGGCATCGAGATCGTTGCCGTGGACCGCGTCGAGGAGGCTGTCGACCGGATGAAGCAGGGGCAGTGAGTATTGTTGTGCGCTTCGTTTTATCGCGTTAAAGTGCGGCCATATCCAAAGAACAACAAAATTCGGGAGCAACGACCATGGCCTTAACCGTTCTTGCAATACTGGCGATTTGCTTGCTGCTGGTGTTTTTCCGCGCTTCCATCACCAGCTGGGTGCTGGCCGTGATGGTAATCGTGCCGGTGGTGGCGATCCAGCAGAGCTTTTCGGATGACGTGCTGATGATGATCGGCATCGCACTGTTCATGTTCGTTGTGCTGTTCGGCATCCCCTTCGTGCGCCGCAATGTTGTCAGCGCAGGGATACTCGGCATTTTCCGCAAGATACTCCCACAGATCTCCGCGACCGAGCAGGAGGCGATCGACGCCGGCACGGTCTGGTGGGACGGCGAACTGTTCAGCGGCGACCCGCATTGGGACAAGCTGCTGGCGTTCCCGAGGTACACGCTGAAGCCGGAAGAACAGGCATTCCTCGACAACGAGGTCGAGCAGCTGTGCGCGATGCTGGACGATTGGGACATCACGCACACGCGCCAGGATCTGCCGCCCGAAGTCTGGCAATTCATCAAGGACAAGGGCTTCTTCGGCATGATCATCCCGAAGCGCTACGGCGGCCTGGAATTTTCCGCGCAGGCGCATTCGGCCGTGGTGGCCAAGGTGGCATCGCGCAGCGGCACGGCAGCGGTCACCGTGATGGTGCCCAACTCTCTGGGACCTGCCGAGCTGCTCCTGCATTACGGCACCGAACTGCAAAAGGAACAATACCTGCACCGTCTGGCCGGGGGGCAGGAAGTGCCCTGTTTCGCGCTGACCGGGCCGTTTGCCGGATCGGATGCCGGCGCGATCCCCGATTACGGCATCGTGTGCCACGGCGAGTTCGCCGGACGGCAGAATGTGCTGGGCCTGCGCCTGACCTGGGAAAAGCGCTACATCACGCTGGCGCCGCAGGCGACGCTGCTGGGCCTCGCATTCAAACTGTATGATCCGGAGCACCTGCTCGGCGGTGAGGTCGATCGCGGCATCACGCTCGCGCTGATCCCGACCGATACACCGGGCGTGAAGGTCGGCCGCCGCCACTTCCCGATGAATTCCGCTTTCCTGAACGGCCCGACCGAGGGCCGTGACGTGTTCATCCCGATGGATTACATCATCGGCGGCCCCCTGCGGGTGGGGCACGGCTGGCGCATGCTGATGGAATGCCTGGCGGCGGGGCGCTCGATCTCGCTGCCCGCCAGCAGCATCGGCGGCATGAAGCTGGCGGCCCGCACCAGCGGCGCCTATGCCAGGGTGCGCAAGCAATTCAAGATGCCGATCGGCAAGTTCGAGGGCGTCGAGGAACCGATGGCACGCATCGGCGCGCATACCTATATGGTCGATGCGGCGCGCCAGTTCACCGCGCTGGCGGTGGACCTGGGCGAGAAGCCCTCGGTGATCTCGGCGATCATCAAATACCACGCCACCGAGCGCGGCCGCATCGTCATCAACGACGCGATGGACGTGCATGGCGGTAAGGGAATCTGTCTCGGGCCGGACAACTACCTGGGCCGTTTCTACCAGCAGACGCCGATCGGCATCACCGTGGAGGGTGCGAACATCCTGACCCGCACGCTGATGATCTTCGGTCAGGGCGCGATCCGTTCCCATCCCTATGTTCTCAAGGAGATCGCCGCGACGCGGGACCACAACCACCAGCGCGCGCTCAAACAGTTCGACGAGGCATTGTTCGGACATATCAGCTTTGCGATGAGCAACGCCGCGCGCAGCTTCGTCCACGGGTTGACCAGCGGGCGCGGCATCCACGCGCCCAAGGGTGCCGAGACACGGCGCTACTTCCAGCAGCTGACGCGATACTCGGCCGCCTTCGCGTTGAGCGCGGATGTCGCAATGGCGGTCATGGGCGGCTCATTGAAGCGGCACGAGAAGATATCCGCGCGCCTGGGCGATGTGCTGAGCCAGCTGTACCTGTGTTCGGCGGTGCTGAAACGCTTCAATGACGACGGGCGGCCTGCCGATGACCTGCCGCTGCTGGACTGGGCGATGCAGGACTCGCTGTACAGGATCCAGCAGGCGTTCGACGGCGTGATCCGGAATTTCCCGAACGTCCTGGTGCGCGGCCTGCTCAGCGTGCTGATTTTCCCGCTGGGACAGCGCCTGTCGCCGCCGTCTGACCGTCTCGGCCACCGCGTCACCAGATTGCTGATGCAACCCGGCGCGGCGCGCGACCGGCTGACGGCCGGGATCTACATACCCGATGACGAGATGGACGCCGTGGGAGCGCTGGAGGCGGCGCTCGCCAGCACGCTGATATGCGAAGTATTGCTGGCGAAGCTGGATGAGGCGCGCAAGGCCGGAAAACTGAAGGCGCTGGAAGAGGTGGACCGCATCTCCGAGGCACGCGAAATCGGCATCATCGACGCCGGGGAGGCGCTGCTGCTGGACCGGGACTACGCGCTGCGCCGCAAGGTAATCATGGTGGATGATTTTGCGCCGGAGCAGTTGCGGGCAGGAAAATAAAGCATTCGGTCCGCAGATTACGCAGATTCACGCAGATTAAAAAATCAGACCAAACCGTTTCAATTAATTGCGGGTCTGGTTTTGAACTGGCAGATTTCTTTGAACTGGTGTTCAGCCTGCCAAAACCTTAGTGGTTATCTTCGTCAATCTGCGTAATCTGCGGACAAAAAAGGGGTTGGGCGTCGATGAGTGGCTTGCACGGCAAAACGATATTCATCACCGGATCCTCGCGCGGCATCGGGCGGGAGATCGCATTGCGCTGTGCGCGTGACGGGGCGAAGGTGGTCATCACCGGCAAGACGGCGGAGCCGCATGCAAAACTGCCCGGCACAATACACAGCGTCGCGGCGGAGGTCGAGGCGGCGGGTGGCGAGGCGCTGGCGATACGGCTGGACGTGCGCGACGAGCAGTCCCTGCAGGCCGCGGTGACGCTGGCGGCCGAGCGGTTCGGCTGCATCGACGTGCTGGTGAACAACGCCAGCGCGATCAGCCTGACCGGCACACTGGACACGACCGCCAAGGTGCTCGACCGGATGTGGGACGTGAACATGCGCGCCACCTATCTCGCCTCGCAAGCCTGCATCCCATACCTGAAGAAGTCCGCGAATCCGCACATCCTCACGCTGTCGCCGCCGCTCAACATGGATGCGAAGTGGTTCGCGCCGCACCTGGCCTACACGATGTCCAAGTACGGCATGAGCCTGTGTACGCTGGGGATGGCCAAAGAATTCGCGGCTGACGGCAGCGGGTTCAAGGGGATCGCGGTGAACAGCCTGTGGCCGCGCACGACGATCGCCACGGCCGCGATCGAATTCAATTTCCCCGAAGCGGTGCTGCGCGCCTCGCGCAAACCTGCCATCATGGCGGACGCGGCTT
>DASWTZ010000112.1:0-12361 GCA_036401875.1 Gallionella sp. | reverse complement strand
TTCAACAACCGATACATGGAGCAGCGTTAATGCACAGTAGGCTGCGAGTCTTTTCACGTGAGCTGGATTCCTGTTCTCGACAGGCTTTATTCTACTCCGCGCAGGATGATTTCACAGGCAGCAATGCGATTGACGTGCTGGGCACCGTGGGACCCGGATGGTATCCACGGGTAACCGTTATTTGATCACTGCCCTGAAACCGACCTCGGCTGATTTCCCCGCCGCCAGCGGGACCTTGTGATACCAGCGGATGTTGGTGTACTCACTGGGATTTGCGCCGCGCCGCTTGCCATTCCTGCCCTTGACCGTCAGCTCATCGGCATAGGCAAAAGTATTACCGCCATCTGCAGAGAACAGGATCTCGCAATCTGAGCCGAATGCACTGCCTGCCAGATATTCGGTATCGTTCGGGACTGGTTTGCTGATGATTATGTCGTTGGCTGGCTGGTCTATGATGTTCTGGATGGTGGTCGTGAAGATCACTTCGGTACCCGGTATGAGTTTTTCAACTGGCGTACGCTTGAGGATCTTCTTGCCATCCTTGTCCGTCACTTCGACTTGTATCTGGGCGGTGCTGTTTATCCGGACCGCTCCATTGGCGGCAACCCCAACTGACGGATATCCACATAACAGGGTAAGCAGAATGAAGGTGATAAACAAATTAGCGATGCGCATGATCATGCCCCCTCGTATCCAGTATTTTTAATATATGTCGCATATACCGTGCCAACATATACGTGCATAAAATTACATGAATACATATAGATGGAGCAGTACTTCGAATGGGTGGCCGACTCTGTGATCTCCGATGTTGAAAAATCATCAGCGAACGGCGAATTTGCGACGATGGAGTAACGTTGCCGGATGGGATGGCGTTGCTACCCGATAGTTTGGGAGAGGGGATGCAAGCAAAAGGACACCCGAAGGTGTCCTTGAATTTATGGGAGTTTCTGGCGTATTGTACTGTTATTCGATCTTGGCCTTGCTGCGCAGGTCGGCGATCAGGCTCTGGATTTGCTGCTGCTGCAAACGCTGCTGGAGCTGCGGCTTGAGCTCATCATAAGCCGGCATTTGTAAATTGCGCACGTCATTCATCTTGATGACATGCCAGCCAAATTGCGATTGAACGGGTTCCTTGGTGTATTCGCCTTTTTTCAGCTTGACCATCGCGTTGGCGAAAGACGGAACGAAATTGGTAGGGACCGCCCAGCCCAGCGAGCCGCCTTTTTCAGCCGATCCGACATCCTTGGATTTTTCCTTCGCGATTTTGTCGAATTTGCCCTTCTTGTTGAGTTGGCCGATGACCGCCTTGGCTTCCTCTTCAGTGGCGACCAGAATGTGGCTGACACTGTATTCGCTGTTGCCTAGGCTGGCCTTCAGATTCTCATATTCCTGCTTGATCTTGTCTTCGGGGATCGGGTTTTTCTTGGCATAGTCCTGAACGAAAGCGCCGCCCAGCAGAGACATGCGGTTCAACTCGGTCTGCAATACAACATCCTCATTCTTGTCCAATCCGGCTTTCTTGGCTTCCTGCACCAGGACTTCCAGGTTGATCATGTCTTCACGGATGGACTTGCGTAATTCGGTGGTATCCGGCTGTCCTTGTGATACAGCCATCTTGACGCGCAGGTCGATCCTGGCTTGCGGGACCGAGACGCCGTTGACCTTTGCCGCAGACTTGTTTTCGGCATAAGCGGAATTGATTGCCAGAACCAATATCGAAAATATTGCAAGTTCCTTGTATTTCAACATGTTGAATCCTTTTCTCAAAGAAATTATAAGCTGTTAAATTTCATCCGGAGCATGTGCCGTAACAGTCAACGCATGGATATCGCGCTTCATCAAGTCTCCCAGCGCAGAATATATCATACGGTGACGGGCAACCGTATTCTTGCCCGTGAACTGCTGCGAGACGATAGCCAGCACATAATGCCCTCCGCCATCGCGAGCCCCGGAATGTCCTGCATGCCGCTGGCTTTCATCTGCAATGTCCAGCGAGATGGGACAAAGTACCGAAAGACGCTCGCGCATTCTCGCCATAGGCTCGTTCATTGGGGAAGCACCTTTTTGAATGGTTGCACGCGCACTTCGGCATATACGCCGGCTGCGACATAGGGATCGGCCTCAGCCCAGTCCTGCGCAGCCCGAAGCGAAGGAAATTCCGCGACGATCAGGCTGCCGGTGAATCCGGCCGGGCCGGGGTCGACCGCATCCACGGCGGGAAAGGGGCCGGCCAGCAACAGGCGTCCTTCTTCCTGCAATGCGTGGAGACGCTGCAAATGTGCCGGGCGGGTCGCCGTGCGCTTGTCCAGGCTGTCTGGAATGTCCTGTCCGATGATTGCGTACCACATCAATTGCTTTCCTTCTTTTCATCGATATATTTTGCCAGCCACACGCCTTGCCCCAGAATGAACACCAGCATCAGGGCGGTAAAGCCGAACAGCTTGAAGGTCACCCAATCATCGGTAGAGTAATTGAAAGCCACATACAGGTTGATGAAGCCGAGAATTGAAAAAAACAGGCTCCAGCTCAGGTTGAGCCGATGCCAGACATGCAGCGGCAAGGCAATCTTCTCATGCAGCAAGGCGCGCATCAGGTTCTTGTTGAACAGCAAGTTCGAGAACAGCAGGATGGCTGAGAACATCCAGTACAGCACGGTCGGTTTCCACTTGATGAAGGTTTCGTCCTGAAACAGCAGGGTGGCGCCGCCGAACACGCCGATGATGGCGAAGCTCACCCACAGCATGGTGTCCACCTTGCCGTGCCTGAATTTCATCCATAGGATCTGAGCGACAGTGGCCGCGATGGCCACCGCCGTGGCGACAAAGATCCCGTAAATCTTGAATGCGGCAAAAAACAGGACGACGGGGAACAGGTCGAAGAGCAATTTCATGGTTTATTAAGTCTTTCTATTCAGGGTAAGGGCGGCTGAGTTGATGCAGTAACGCAGTCCGGTGGGGTGCGGTCCGTCGGGAAAGACATGGCCCAGATGTGCGCCGCACCTACTGCAGCAGACTTCGGTGCGCGTCATGCCGTGGCTGGTGTCGGTGCGGGTTGTGACGTTTTCGCTCTGGAGCGGCTGCCAGAAGCTCGGCCAGCCGGATCCGGAATCGAATTTGGCTGCGGAATCGAACAGCGCGCTTCCGCAGCAGGCGCAACGATAGACGCCCGGATCATGGCAATCCCAATATTCGCCGGTGAATGGAGGCTCGGTACCGCACTGGCGGCATACCCTGTATTGCTCGGGGGTGAGTTCGGCCTGCCATTCGGCATCGGACTTGTCGATCCTGTCCATCGCGTATGATCCTCCGTAGCGGCACGGCCTGTATCGCTACAGCACCTCGCCGGCGTAATCGGCCAGGCGGGAGCGTTCGCCGCGCATCAGTGTGACGTGGCCGCCATGTGCCCAGCCCTTGAAGCGGTCCACCACGTAGGTCAGGCCGGAACTGCCTTCAGTGAGATACGGTGTGTCGATCTGCGCGATATTGCCCATGCACACCACCTTGGTGCCAGGGCCGGCGCGGGTGACCAGCGTCTTCATCTGCTTGGGCGTCAGGTTCTGCGCCTCGTCGATGATCAGGTACTTGTTCAGGAAGGTGCGGCCGCGCATGAAATTCAGCGACTTGACCTTGACCCGCGAGTGGATCAGGTCGCGCGTGGCGGCACGGCCCCAGTCGCCGCCTTCCTCGTCGGACTTGTTCAGCACGTCGAGATTGTCCTCCAGCGCGCCCATCCACGGAGTCATCTTTTCCTCCTCGGTGCCCGGCAGGAAGCCGATGTCCTCACCGACCGGCACGGTCACCCGTGTGATGATGATTTCCGAGTAGAGTTTGGTTTCCAGTGTCTGCAGCAGGCCGGCAGCCAGCGTCAGCAGGGTCTTGCCGGTGCCTGCCTGTCCGAGCAGCGTCACGAAGTCGATTTCCGGGTTCATCAGCAGGTTGAGTACGAAGTTCTGCTCGCGGTTGCGCGCGGTGATGCCCCAGACATTGTTCTTGCTGTGGGTGTAGTCGGTCAGGGTGCGCAGCAGTGCGGTCTTTTCATCCTGTTCCAGCACCACCGCGTAGAAGGTGGAGCCATTGTTTTCCTGGTAGACGAACTGGTTGACGAAAAGCGCCCCGCACAGCGGGCCGCTGATCTGGTAAAAGGTATGGCCTTCCTTCTGCCAGGATTTCATGTCCTTGCCATGCCTGTCCCAGAAGTCGTCCGGCAGCTGCAGCACACCCGAATAGAGCAGGTCGGTGTCTTCCAGCACCTTGTCGTTGAAATAATCCTGCGCCTCCAGACCCAGCGCGCGGGCCTTGATGCGCATGTTGATGTCCTTGGAGACCAAGATCACCGAACGACCGGGGAACTGCTTCTGCATGCCGATGACCACGCCCAGGATGGCGTTGTCGGCCTTGCCCAGCTCCATGTTCTGCGGCAGCTCGTGCCTGATGAAGCTGGTCTGCAGGAATAGGCGGCCGGTGCAGTTCTTGTGCGCGGCGGATTCCAGCGCGATACCGTCCTCGATCTTGTGCGGCGCATCGCTGACGATCTCGTCGAGGAAGCGGCTGGCCTGGCGCGCGTTGCGCGAGACCTCGGTCATGCCCTTCTTCTTGTTGTCCAGTTCCTCCAGCACGAACATCGGCAGACAGATGTCGTGTTCCTCGAAGCGGAACAGGCTGGTCGGGTCATGCAGCAACACGTTCGTGTCCAGCACGAAGAGTTTGATCTCGTGGTTTTGTTCGGTCGCTTTCTTACGAGGTGGCATGACTTTCCTTTAGTTGAGGGTGGTGACGAAATCCAGTACTTCCTGCGCATGGCCGTCCGCCTTGAGGCCACGCCATTCGCGGCGCAACGGACCATCCTTGTCGAACACGAAAGTGCTGCGTTCGATGCCGCGCACCTGTTTGCCGTACATATTCTTCTGTTTGATCACGCCAAACAGCTTACACACCGTTTCATCCGCATCAGACAGCAATGCGAAGGGCAGCGAAAATTTGGTCTTGAAGTTCTCGTGCGACTTCAGGCTGTCGCGCGAGATGCCGACAATCTCGCAGCCGGCCTTCCTGAATGCCGGATAAAGGTCGCGGAACTGCTGAGCTTCGGTGGTGCAGCCCGGTGTATTGTCCTTGGGGTAGAAGTAGATAACCAGATGCTTGCCGCGCGCGCCGGACAGCGTGAAGGTCTGGTTGCCCGTAGCGGGTAAGGAAAAATCTGCGACTGTATTTTCTGACATGGATGAGCCTGCTGAATATGACTGCATTCTTGTCAAAAATTGCGCCGATGGCAAGCCTCTCCCGCCTGACTGCCAGTCGCGCTGCTGGTTTTTGCGCCAGACCTGCTGATAGAATCCAAGCGTTATCAGCCAGTTCCAGAATCCAAATGGATACAAACCCTGTTCGAGTGTTGAGCGGCGACATCGGCGGCACCAAGACGCGCCTGGCGATTTTCACAGTCGATGGCATCCGGCTGCTCGGCGAACGGGAACAGAGTTATCCGAGCCGGGATTACCCAAGCTTCGACGCATTGCTGGCCGATTTCCTGCAAGGAGCAGACATTCCGGTCCGGGCGGCATTCGGCATTGCCGGGCCGGTGCAGGGCAGGGTGGCGCAGACGACCAACCTGCTCTGGCACATCGACGCCGCTGCCTTGCAACGTCGCTTCGGTTTTACACACTGCCTGCTGCTCAATGACCTGGAGGCCACCGCCGGCGGCCTGATGGCGCTGGACGCGGATGACCTGCTAGCGCTGCATCCGGGCAATCCCGCTGCGGGCAATGTGGCCGTTATCGCCGCCGGGACAGGATTGGGCGAGGCCGGACTGTACTGGGACGGGCAGGGCTACCGCCCCTATGCCACCGAGGGCGGACACGCCAGTTTCAGTCCCTCCAGCGACATCGAGATTGGGTTGCTGAAGCATTTGCAGCAGCGCCACGGCCATGTCAGCTGGGAGCGCATCGTCTCTGGCCCCGGCCTGGTCAGCCTGCATGAATTCCTGTGCGTACAGCGCAAGGCATCCTTCCCGGACTGGTTGCAGCACGAGAACCGTCATGGTGATGCTGCGGCTGCGATCGCCCATGCCGCACTGAGCGAGCGCGACGAGCTGTGCAGTGACGCGCTGGACTGGTTCGTGCGGTTGTACGGTGCTGAGGCGGGCAACCTGGCGCTGAAGGTGATGAGCCGGGGCGGCGTCTACGTGGGTGGCGGCATCGCGCCGAAAATCCTGCCCCGTTTGCAGACGGGTGCATTCCTCGATGCTTTCTTCAGCAAGGGGCGGATGCGCCCGCTGCTCGAGGCGATGCCGGTCAGGGTGATCCTGAACGATCGCGCCGCGCTGTATGGCCCCGCATTGCGTGCCGTGAAAGACACGGCCTGAACGCACGGGCATTCAGGCGATGATCAGCCCGCGTCTTATGGCTTCGACAGTCGCCTCGGCGCGCGAGGAAATATCCAGCTTGGAATAGATCGTGCGCACGTGAGTTGCCACGGTATGGATGCTCACGCCGAACTGCCCGGCAATCTCAGCACGATTGAATCCCTTGGCGATATAGGTCAACACCTCTTCCTCGCGCTTGGTCAGTGAAACCAGCAGCACCGCGACGGGGTCCTGCCGGATGAGCCTCATGATACGCCGGGCGATGGGCGGTGAAAGAGGCGGGGAGCCGTTCAGTATGCCGTGCAGATCCCGGATCAGCTGTTCGTCCGGCTGGGCCTTGAGCAGATAGCCATCGGCACCCGCGTTTAACGCAGTCAACAGGTGGGTATCGTCGTCGCAAGCGGTAGCGACGATGCAATGTGACGATAATTTTTGTTGCTTGATCCGGCGCAGGATATCCACGCCGTTCCCGTCCGGCAGGTTGAGATCGATCACGACCAGGCCGAACGTTTGGTGGTCGAGATGGGCTTCAGCCTGCGCGACAGTGGCCGCCTCGATGATCTCGATCTTTCCGAATGCCACACGCAGCAATCCGGCCAGCCAGATTCGGATATCTTCAAAGTCTTCAACCAGTAATATGCTTTTCAAGATTTTCACCTGTCGTTAATGGAACACATACCGTCAGCCGGCAATACTGCCGATCATCCTCGCGTTGCTCGATACTCCATTTGTGCGACCCGCCCATCTCGGTTGCACGAGATCTGATGTTGTTCAGCCCCCTATTTGGCTTCCAGCCGGACGGCGCGCTGATTGCGCCATCGTTGCAGACGCCAAAACAGATGGCGTTGGCGCTGAGAGACACGTCCACGATGATGTTGCCGGGATGGGCATGCTTGAGCGCATTGGCGATCGCCTCCCGGGCAATCCGCCGCAAGTTGATGTGCTGCTGCGAACTCAGCATGACTTCTGGCCAGTGCTCCGGTGAACGCCACTCGAAATTCACGCTCATTCCGGTCAGCTGTTCCCGTGCACCGGCCTCGATGTCGGACATCACGTCCGCAAGTGAGGCTTCCTCTGCGCCGAGCAGATGGATGACATCGCGCAGGCCGCGCAATGCGCCCTGCGCAAACTTGCGGACCAAGGGTTCACGCGACTGGTGGAGCAGCGACAGCAGCCGGGCAGCAACATCATCGTGCAGATCCCGCCGGATGCGATGGCGCTCCTCCAGCACACCCTCTTCATGCGCCATGTGCAGATTCTGCGAATGGCGCATCAATTCCAGCAGGCGGTTGGCCAGATTCGCATCGGCACTGCTGAACAGCCGTTTGCCCTGATCGCAGCAGAACAGTTCGATCGCCATCGTCCCATCCAGACAGGGGAGCTGCAGCGCCATCCCGCCACGCTCGATGGTCACTGATTCACACCTGCCGGCAATCAATTTCAGGGAGAGCGGGTTGAATACCCGCGAAATGAGCTGATGCCATTGCTTGTCCGGGGAGCCGCCTTTCTGGTGGATGAGTGTCTCCACCAGGTGCGGCAGGGCGCGGTCCAGGGCCTGGCTGCTCTTCCCCGAAAATCGTCCCCAGAACCATTGCCGCACAAACAGGTAGAGGAAACTGACCACGAGGGTCAATTCAATTGACGCCCTGGTGGACATGTTAAGGAAATAGACGAACAGCACATCGGAAATCAGCGCGATGAAAATGAACACCAGCCATTGCCACGCCCTGATCCACCAGTGTTCCATGTCGAACTGGCGGTAACGGATATTGCCGATGACCAGCCCCAGATAGAACAGGAAAACTGCACCAAAGGTCAGCACGTTCGAAGCGATGGGCTTGCCGGTCAGGATGATGGGCACATAAAAGAGCAGGATGGAAAAGCTCATGCTTAACAACACGACGATCAGCAGCCACTTGAGCATTGCGCGTTGCAGCAGTGCCCCCCTGGATTTGCGCCATTGGAGAGACGAGAACAGCACCAGCATGCAGTAGGCCACGACGACGTGTGCGTAAAAGGCGTGGATAGGCCAGCTGAGCCATTGCTGGGTCTCGTTGGCCCAGAGCACCGTCACCCAGAGCGCGGTGACCCGGCCCGCAGGCAGGCTGCTCAAGCTTTGCGGGTAGTACCAGAAAACCAGTACTGCCGCATAGGCGAATACCATGATGCCCAGATGATTCAGCGCCGCCAGCCCGAAAAAAAAGTCGGAAGGCAGGGCCAGTTCGCGCGCGGCATAGATTCCGCAGCTATACGCCCCGAGCATGAAGCCGAATCCCGATATCGCCAGCACCCGTGTGACAGGCTCGCTTCTCCGCATGCACCAGGAGCTTAGCCCGAGAATGAAAGAGGCGCCGCCGAAGAAGATCAGCCACCAGAAGGAGGCCGGCAATACGGCCGGGGAAGGGTACTTTGCCGGGGTGAGTTCGATGCGGCGGCCATCTTTCAATATGGCGGTAAACGAGGGAAAGGAAAGCACCTCCCAGACCCGCTGCTGCTGCGAAAAAAAATCGTTGTACTGGCTGTAGCTCTCCAAGCGGTCTGGGTCTTCCAGCGTCACCATGGGTGACAACCCGACCTTTCCCTGTTCGTGTGTCTGCAGCGCTACGATGACATCCCCGGCAGCCAGTCTTGAAGCAGCGGGACCGTCATTCGAGACACTCGAGATTCGCACTCCCTCGCCGTCATAGGCGCGATCGAATACCACCCCCAGCCAGGGTCCGCTCAAGGTCACCATCGTGGAGAGTACTGCCAACCCGACGGCCAATATCGTCGAAACCGTGATGCCGGTTAAGGGGGCAAAATTCGAGAACGTCTTGGCATTCATAAGGATTTCTCGAAGGGCTGCAATGCCAGCAGGCTTATCCCGCCCAATACCGCCAGCAAAAGCAGGACCCAGCCCAGCCGTGAAACGATGGCGGACCACATGGCATCGGGCGCTTTAACAAACGTAGTGCTTGCCTCGCGCCGGCTCAGATTGAGCGATATTCCGGGGAGCAGCTTGATGCGCTTACGAAATAGGAATCTCATCGGCAACCTCAGTAGTCAGTCGACAATTGACACGCAAGGATCATGCCAATGGTTTGGATGGCTATTTCTCCGGTGGAAGCTTCGGAGGAGATTAAAATCACCGCTGTGACTTACGATAAATCGTCAGCCCGCCGTCAGTTTTTCGACTTGACGGTGAAGCCGGGTGAAATCGATCGCCCTGACGGACTGGCAGCATGCCGATTCCGTTTCCGTCAGCGAGCACTGCCGGAAAATCCGCACCTTGCGCTATAATCTGCGACTTGCTGCAACAATGATCAATCTATGGGTAACGAAACAATACAAGCCGTACGCGGCATGAATGACATCCTGCCGGACGAGGCGGAGCTGTGGCTGTGGTTTGAAGAGGTGGTGCGCGACTGGCTCCACGGTTATGGCTACCGCAACATCCGCATGCCGCTGGTCGAGCCGACCGCGCTGTTCAAGCGCGCGATCGGTGAGGTGACCGACATCGTCGAAAAGGAAATGTACAGTTTCGAGGACGCGCTCAACGGCGACCACCTGACGCTGCGTCCGGAGGGGACTGCCTCCTGTGTGCGTGCGGTGCTGCAGCACAATTTGCTGTATAACGCACCGCAGCGGCTGTACTACAGCGGCCAGATGTTCCGCCATGAGCGCCCGCAGAAGGGGCGCTACCGCCAGTTCCACCAGATCGGGGTGGAAGCGCTGGGTTTTTCCGGGCCGGATATCGATGCCGAGCTGATCCTGATGTGCGCACGGTTATGGAGGAAGCTTGGGCTACGCGATGTCACTCTGCAACTGAACACGCTGGGTGACACGGCTTCGCGCCACCGCCACCGCGAGAAGCTGATCGCCTATTTCGAGCGTCACGCCGCGCAGCTGGATGCCGATGCGACGCGGCGCCTGCACAGCAATCCGCTGCGCATACTGGACAGCAAGAATCCGGCGATGCAGGAGATCATCGCGGGTGCGCCGAAGCTGATGGACGAGCTGGAAGAGGATGCGCTGAAGCACTTCGAGGGGGTCCAGGCGATACTCAGGCTCCACGGCGTGCCGTTCGAGATCAACCCGCGCCTGGTGCGCGGATTGGACTATTACAACCGGACCGTGTTCGAGTGGGTGACCACGCGACTGGGCGCGCAGGGTACTATCTGCGCCGGCGGCAGGTTCGACGGGCTGATCGAACAGATCGGCGGCAAGGCCGCACCCGCAGCCGGTTTTGCAATGGGGGTGGAACGGCTGCTGGCCCTGCTGCAGGAAGATGGCATGGCGCTGCCCAAGGCCGCAGTGGATGTCTATGTGGTGCACCAGGGCGAGTTGGCTGGCCAGCTGGCGGGCCGGGTTGCCGAACAGTTGCGTGATGCGGACCTGCGAGTGGTGCTGCATTGCGGCGGCGGCAGCTTCAAGGCACAGATGAAAAAAGCCGATGCCAGCGACGCGGTTGTCTCGCTGGTGATCGGCGACGATGAGGCGCAGGCGGGCGAGGTCGGCGTGAAACCCATGCGGGGCGGCGATCAGGTGCGGGTCAAGGCACAGGATATCGTCGCAACAGTAAACGAATTTATCAAATAGGAGTACGACATGGCAGCACTGGATGCACACGAGCAGGAACAGCTGGATGCAATGAAGGCGTGGTGGAACGAGAATAGCAAATGGATAGTCGCTGCGCTGCTGGCTGCCGTTGTCGCGGTGGGCGGCTGGCGCGGCTGGGTTTATTACCAGCATCAGCAGGATAACCAGGCAGCCACGCTGTTCCAGCAGTTTACTGAGCAGATGGGCAGCGGGGATGCCAAACGCATCAATGATGCCGCCGCCGTGTTGATGGACAAGTTCTCCGGCTCAGGATACGCACCGCGCGCCGCACTGCTGGCCGCGCTGGTGAACGAGCATGTGAAGGATACCGGCACCGCGAAGACTCAGTTGCAGTGGGTGGTCGACAATGCCGGAGAGGAAGGCTTGCAGGACATGGCCCGGCTGCGCATCGCCGCAATCCTGCTGGACGAGAAGAATTACGCGGATGCACTCAAGCATCTGGAGGCAGGACATATAGCCCCCCTGGATGGCCTGTATGCCGACCTGAGAGGCGACATTTTCAATGCACAAGGCAAAAAGGAAGAAGCCAGAAGAGCATACAAGCTGGCCTTTGAGAAGATCGACGAGCGCAGCATGTATCGCAACATCATCCAGATCAAGCTGGATGCGTTGGGCGCGTCAAAATGAGATTGACTGCCGTATCCGCTGATTTTTGGCGCATCACCCGCCCTGTGGCGGGTAGTGCGCTGCTGTCGCTGCTGCTGGCTTTGGGTGGCTGCGCCTCGTCGAGCGACTCCTCGCCGGAATGGGCCGGGGTAAGAAATGAGGATGCGCCTGCCAAGCTGGTCAATTTCGACGAGACGACCGAATTCATAGTCCGCTGGCACAGGGATATCGGCGATTCCAGCACGAGCTTGCTGCAACCAGCCCTGACCGGAAACGCGATCTATGCGGTATCCGCAGACGGCTATTTGTCGCGGCTTGATCGTGATACCGGCAAGAAGGTCTGGCGGATCAAAACCGGCATCGCCGTCAGTGCCGGCGTGGGCAGCGGTGAAGGGATGGTGGTCGTGGGCGGCGGCAAGGGCGAGGTGTTGGCTTTCGATGAAAGCGGCAAGCAGCTCTGGCAGGGCAAGGTGTCCAGCGAAGCGTTAAGCCTGTCCGAGGTCGTTGACGGCATGGTCGTGGTGCGCAGCGGTGACGGACGCATCATCGGCTTGAATGCCGTCAATGGCCAGCAGGCATGGGTATTCGAGCGCAGCACCCCGGCGCTGGTGGTGCGCAGCCATGCTGGTGTCACGATTCAGCGCGGCGTGGTGCTGGCCGGGCTCGCCGGTGGAAAGTTGGTCGCCATCCGCGTCAGCAATGGCGAAGTGTTGTGGGAAACCTCGGTGTCGCAGCCGCGCGGCAACACTGAACTGGAGCGCATCAGCGACATCACCAGCAATCCGGTGGTCGACGATGA
>DASWTZ010000111.1:0-10589 GCA_036401875.1 Gallionella sp. | reverse complement strand
TCTGGTGCTGTCCGACCAGAACATGCCCAACATGGATGGGCTTACCTTCGTCAATGCGCTGCGGGACCATCCGAGGTATGGCGCTACGCCCATACTGATGTTGACCACCGAAAGCAATGAGTCCATGAAGATGCAGGGCAGGGCGGCCGGGGCCAATGGCTGGCTGGTCAAGCCTTTCAATCCGGAAAGGCTGCTCGAAGTCGTCAGGAAATTCCTGAATTAGTTTTCCCAATCTGCGTCAGGTTGCCGCTGTGGTGCGAAACGGACACGCGCCCAATTGCGTTTCGGCGATTGACTTGCAAGCCCACAGGATTATCATTCCGGTCAGTCCATCACTGAAGAAAGGCGGGCAATCAAATGAAAAACGGCGTTTTTGTCAAAGCAGCTCTGCTTATCGTGACATCCCTTTCCTTGCTCGGTTGTACCACTCCCGATGCACGCCCCAAATATGGCGCAGAACCTGAGGTGCAGGCGCCAGCGGCGGCAGGCCAAGCTCCGATTGCGGGCACCTTCATCGGCACCGTCACCGGCGGCAATAGGACCAAGGGGGTGGGATTCACCAACCCGAACGTGAAGCTGATCGTCACCCCGGACACTGGGGAGCCGGTTACATTCTTTGTGCGCTCTGACTCCCAGGTGTTCGAGGCCGACGGCAAGCAGGTGAGCTATCTGGAGTCCTTCCGCATGTACAAGAAGAGGGTGTCGATCGAGTATTTCGTGATCCGTGATGCCACCGGCGGCCAGCCAGGACGCACCGATTTCGCCTATGAGATCGGCCAGAATGGCGTGCGTACTCTGCGCGTGCTTGATCAATAAGCGCGCATGACAAGTGCCGAGGCTTGCGGCGTGCACCGATTGGCAATGGTGCACGCATGCCGCTGTCAAAAAGGAATGGCATCGTAATAGATACATCCATAAGGGCGATGTTCTTTGCTGTCACACAGGCAAGCGCCATGAAGTTGAATGAACTCGGCCTGATTGATCTGCAACCTGTATCAGACAGAAGCGCTACACTCACTCCTGCTTCAAATGCTCTTCCAGGAGAACACCATGCCGCAACGCCACCTGATCATCAGTCTTGTTGCCATCTCTGTCCTGATCATTAACGGCTGCACCAGTGTGCAGCCCTCGCCGGCCGTGATGCTGGCAGAGTCGGCTAGTTTCCAGCTGCCGCACACGCCTGGCGCGGGCAAGGCGGTGGTGTATGTGGTGTTCGAGGAGGAGTACGTCAAGGAGCAGCTGGGGTTTGATGTGTTCCTCGACAGCCAGCAATCGGCGGCTGCGGTGGGACGCAATCGGGGCGGGGAATATTTCTACTTCGAGCTGACGCCGGGCGATCATGTGCTCTATTCCAGGGGTGAGAATTGGGCGCAGCTGCCGCTGGCGGTGAAGGCGGGGGAGATCGTTTACGTGCGCCAGGAGTGGAAGATGGGCATGCTGGCGCCGGGCGTCAGCCTGCAGCGGCTGGACGAGGTGGAAGGCAAGTATTACGTGAGCAAGCTGCAGCCGGGCCTGGCGGTCACACCGATGGTGGCCGCAGCCCCTGCAACCCCGCTCCAGCCGGGCACGACTGCGGCACAAGCGACCGACACCTTTACCGGCATCGTCACCGGCGGTAACTTTGCTAAGGGCGTAGGCTTTTCTAACCCGAACCATAAGGACTTCCCCGTCAACCCCATTTTCTAGCAACACATAATTTCCTCCTGCTTCATTCATCGCACGGGCTTCACCCAAGCGAATCAAATTCTCACTGCCATTCGCGATACGCTGTCACAAGAACAGACTGCATTTCCATAATCGGCCTTGTTGGACAAACCCCGTCCGGGCCACGATATAAACCGCTCCTCCTGCCCTCATTCGTTCATCGGGCTTGCCGCCACTGCGGGGATCAACCGCTGTGGCTAGTGGCTCCCATCAGGTTAGCCAGGTTCGCAGGAGGTCGGTCTGACCTGTTTAGCTATCGCATTTCATGTCGCAGCGGGTTGAACTCAATCTGTTAAACCTTCCCAATCAAAATGATTAGCTCAAGACGGCTCGCCGATGGCGTACTGCTGCCAGGCATTCAGGTTGTAGGCCTCTCCCTTCGCCAACAGTGCCCAGAGTTGCCGGGCATTCTTGTTGGCGATGGCGACCAGGGTCTTGTGATAGCCCACTCGCCCATACAGGCGGATGATCCATTGCTGCATCCGGTTGAGCTTGTCCGGTGCTTTCTTCAGGGTGGCTTGTAGCGTGGAACGCGCGCCTTGTACCAGCAGGCTGCGCAGGTAGGCGTCGCCGCGCCGTGTGATGCGGCCCAGTTTGGTCTTGCCGCCGCTGGAATATTGCCGTGGCGTCAGCCCCATCCAGGCGGCGAACTGGCGGCCATTCTTGAAGTCATGCGCATTGCCGACGCTGGCACAGACGGCATCGGCGGTGATGATGCCGACACCGGCCACGGCCTGCAGCCGTCTGGCGGCTTCGTCATCGCGTGCCGACTGGGCAATCTCGCGATCGCACTCGGCCAACTGTTGATCCAGTTGTTGCAGCTTGCTGTCGATCTGCGCGAGCAGGCGGCGCAGGTTGGGTGGCAGGGTTTCTTCTTGCAGACAGGTTTTTAAGCCGCGCCCAAATGTCGCCGCACTGCGGGCGATGGGATAGCCGAATTCCAGCAGCAAACCACGACAGCGGTTGATCAGGGCGGTGCGTTCTTCTTTCCAGCCCTCGCGTACCCGGTGCCAGGCCAATCGGCTTTGCTGGGCTTCGTTTTTGATCGCGACAAAGCGCATGGTGGGCTGGCGCACCGCGATGGCGATGGCTTCTGCGTCGTTGTGGTCGTTCTTGGCAGACTTGCTCTTGCGGAAAGCCTGCACAAACTCGGCGGCCATCAGGCGCGGCTGCAAGCCTATGGCCTGCATGCGTCGCCCCCAGTGATGCGCGGTGCTGCATGCTTCCATGCCGACCAGACAGCCTGCCGGCAGTTGCGCCAGCCATTCGGCCAATTCCTTGAAGCGGAAATTGCGCGACTGGACGCATTTCCCTTGTGCGTCCTGCGCGTATACCGTGATAACATCTTTTGCGAGATCAATGCCAACTGTCGTAATATTCATGTGGACTTCTCCTTCGTTATTTAGATTGTCTGGAAACACAATCTTGGCACATTCGATGCCGTGCGGTTTTACCGCTCTACGAATGCGGGAAGTCCATTTATATTCGTACGGCTGATCGTCACTCCGGATGCGGGCGCACCGGTGATCTTCTTCGTGCGATCCGATTCCAAGGTGTTCGATGCCGGCGGCAAGCAGGTGGACTACATGGAGGCTATCCGCATGTACAAGAAGCGCGTGTCTATCGAGCATTTCGTGATCCGCGACGGTACCGGCGGCCAGCCCGGTCGTACCGATTTTGCCTATGAGATCGGCCAGAATGGCGTGCGCACTCTGCGCGCGCTGGAGCAGCAGTAGGCGGGGCGCTGGGGCGATGGTGACAGCATCTCAACGCGGTTCTATCCTGTTCATCAAACAGGCGTTCCTGGTACTGTGGCTGCCGGTCATGCTGGTTCCAGTCGCGCGAGCCGCGGATGAAACCGGTTCCGAAGCGTCCGTCCCGTCGTATTTGGCCGAGCGCCGCAAGGAGCAGTTCGAGAGCAGCCCCGCCTATGCGGTATTCCCCTTCCCGTACGCCCTGCCCGGCATAGGCAGCGGCCTCTCCATCGTCGGCGGCGCGATGAACATCGCGGGGGGCTACACCGATGCCTACGGCATCGTTTACGGCGGCGATGTCGAGGGGGCGGCGGTCGGCGTGAGCGACATCCACATCGTGCCGCGCAGGCTGATCGCCGATGTCGGCGCAGGCGTGCTGAGCAAGGCCTCGATCCAGAACTTCAGGCAGCGGGGCATGAGCGCGGCCAAGGATGATTTTCTGCTGATTGATGTCGACGACGCGGAATATGTCGGTGGCCGGCTGACGGCCACGTTTATCGAGCGCCGCATCGAATTGTATGGGGCGTGGTACGGCGGTTCCTCAAGGCTGAACAGTATCCGCGACAAGGACGGCAACGTGATCGTGTCGGCGCAGGGCGCTTCCCGGCAACGCTCATACACGACGATGTTCGGGACCCGGATCGACCTGACCGACGACTACGATGATCCCCGGCGCGGCATGCGTTTCGCGATGACGAGGTCGGCATCGCCGCCCGGCGACTCGGGGCCGGACTATGCGGTGATGGACTATAACCTGACGGCCTACCTGCCCTTTGGCAGTCGCAACACCTGGGCATTCAATTTCCTGCGCTCGGACGCGATCGTCAGCAGCATGGGCGAGACCGATCCGGTCGTCATCCAGAGCCAGCAGGGGATCAATTGCAGCGATCCTGCGCTGACGCAGCAGCAGCAATATTGTAACGATGCGGTGAACCTGATCGTCGCGAACAACACTTATGGCACGGCCACGACGCTCGGCGGCTTCGGCCGGCTGCGCGCTTATGCGCAGGGCAGGTTCCGCGGCGCGCACACCGAGTTCTACGGCAACGAGTTCCGCTGGAATCTCACCGACGAGGCCAGGCCGTTTGACCTGTTCATCATGAAGGACATCCGTACTTCATTGCAGGTCGCGGTCTTTTACGAGATCGGCAGCACAGCCGACCTGCGCGCAGACGTGGGTAAGACATGGCGCAACTCCTATGGGCTCGGGCTGAGGATGATCACGGCTTCCGGGCTCGTGTTCCGCGGGGATGTCGCGGACGGCCATGAAGGCATCGCGACGGCGATTTTCATCGGCTATCCGTGGGAGCTATGAACAAATCCAGTTCCCTGTCTGGGCGAATGAGCTTGGAAGGATTGGCAATGCTATCCTTGCACCATGGGGGATAAATTTTCGGACAGGTTGCTGGGATTCGAATGCGATATTCCGGACGGCTGGGCGGTAATGCCCGGTGTGTGGGCCAGGAAGGCCAAGCTTGCTGCGGCAGGCACTTCAGAAGAGCTCGAGGAAGTGCTCAAGGCCAGTACCAACATTCCTTTCCTGAGCCTGCACAGGATGCAAAATGATCCGGATGAATCCATCCCGATGCTCCAGTTCACGGCAAAACCCTTGCCCATCTTATATCAGCTGGGTGGACCCGACGGGGTGATTGATGATGTACTGGGCCACCTGAAAAATGCTTTTCCCGATTTTCGGCTGCTGCAGCGTTTGTCCCCTTACCTAATCGCAGGCGCGGCCGGCACCTACATCAAAGCCAGCATGTCCGCGGTCAACGAGCATGGGGACAGGTTTTCCTGTGTTTCCGAAGTTATTCTGCTGATGGCGCCCAGGTATTGTTTGATTGCCGGATTCAGCGGCCCGGCTGACACGGAGAAAAGGCCTGCCGGCGATTTCGATGCGATCATGCGCTCGATCAGGATGGCATGAGGCTGATGATGAAGCCGACTTGTACAAGCCAAAACAGCAAATTCGACTAAGTCAGAAAAAATGGAATTAACCAGATGTCAGAAACCTATGCCCGATGCCCAAAATGCGGACACCAGCCGCCTCAGCCCATTCCGGCCAGCGCGGCCTGTCCGGCCTGCGGGGTCTACATGTTCAAGTGGGCGCAGACTGCTCGCGCACCGGCCAGGACAGAGGTGGATGATGAGCATGAGATGCACGGCGAGATGGAAGGCGGCCTCATCGCTGCCCTGTTCGAGCCTAAGGACAGAATGGATGCAATGTCGTTTTACGGGCGATGCGCGGCGCTGGTTCTGCTGGCGATCTGGAGTTGGTTTCTGATCGGATACGACTATCGTGTTGGCGAGATCGGCGGCTCGTTCATGCACAACATCCTCCTGCCGATACACGAAGCGGGCCATGTGCTATTCAAGCCGTTCGGCGAGTTCATGATGATGCTGGGCGGCAGCCTGTTTCAGATTGCGTTGCCATTCGCAATCGGGATTGCCTTCATTTTCAAGAATCGTGACAATTTTGGCGCGTCGATCGGCGTGTGGTGGGCGAGCGTCAGTCTCGTTGATCTTTCTCCCTACATTTATGATGCGTTGCACCCCCAGCTGACATTGCTCGGAGGCGGAACAGGCGCAAGCGACGGCCCGCATGACTGGATATACCTGCTGATTACGATGGGGCAGCTGGACAATGCCCAGCGCTGGGGTGCGTTTGCTCATGCGCTCGGCGGCGTGCTGATGGTGGCGGCGCTGGCATGGGGGATGATCGTGCTGCTGCGGCAGCGCGCCAGTCTGGGAAATGGCGTGGCAGATATGTGAGCTACAGAAGTAGGGTCAATCTGGCGGTAATATACCAAGAACTAGGTATTGAGCCAGGCATGCCCTATCGGTAATCTGACCCACAGTGCAACAAGCAATTGTTGCCGTCCGTGAAATCTCCTCCCCTGATGAGCGGATGTTCCGCCTCTCCGTCGGAACTACTTAAATCCCCTGGCTTCACTCACCAGGGGATTTTTTTAACTGCAAACGGGTCGAAACTTTACGTTCGCGAGGTGCCTGAACCGCTTCGTTTCGGCGGCAGGCTCGCGATGGAATGAAAGGAGAGTGGATCATGTCTACCATTCGGCTGCACCGCGTACTCAAGGCCAAATCGGAGCGTGTCTACAAGGCAATGCTGGACGCTGACGCAATGGCAAAGTGGCTCCCTCCCTACGGCTTCACCGGCAAGGTCCACCACCTGGACGCCAGGGTCGGAGGCACCTACAGGATGTCGTTCACGAACTTCTCGACGGGCCAGGCCCAGTCGTTCGGCGGCGAGTATCTCGAACTCGAACAGCACCGCAAGCTTTGCTACGTGGACAGGTTCGACGATCCGAACCTGCCTGGCGACATGAAGACGACGGTGACACTGACACAGGTGTCGTGCGGGACCGAGCTGTCGGTGGTGCAGGAAGGGGTACCCGATGCGATTCCACCCGAGATGTGCTATCTCGGGTGGCAGGAGTCACTCATGCAGTTGGCGAATCTCGTCGAGCCGGAGATTCCGGACTGAGCGAGTCATGATTGGGCGAGTCATGGACGTTCAGGAAAATACCCGAACCGAACGCGATTCCATGGGGCGCATCGAGGTGTCGGACGAGCGCCTGTGGGGCGCGCAGACACAGCGCTCACTGCGCTATTTCCGCATCTCGACCGAACGCATGCCGGACGAGATCGTCTTGGCGCTGGCGACGGTGAAGCGCGCCGCCGCAGCGGTCAACAGCGATCTTGGCCTGCTGAACAAAGAGAAGGCAAATGCCATCGTGCGGGCTGCGGACGAAGTGCTGTCGGGACGGCATGGGCAGGAATTCCCGCTGTCGGTGTGGCAGACCGGGTCGGGCACGCAGAGCAACATGAACATGAACGAGGTGCTCGCCAACCGCGCCTCGGAACTGCTCGGGGGGGTGCGCGGCGAAAAGCGCCTGGTGCATCCGAACGACGAGGTGAACCTTGGCCAGTCGTCCAACGACATCTTCCCCACCGCGATGCATGTCGCCGCTGCCAGCGGCATCACGCACCGGCTACTGCCCGCGCTGTGGACACTGCGCGCGACACTGGAGCAGAAAGCCATGTCATTTGCCGGAATCGTGAAGACCGGCCGCACCCATTTGCAGGATGCGACCCCGTTGACGCTGGGGCAGGAATTCTCGGGCTATGTCGCGCAACTGGACCATGCCGAGGCGGCGATCACGGCCTCTCTCGCACCGCTGCACCGGCTGGCGGTCGGCGGTACCGCAGTGGGCACCGGGCTGAACACCCATACCGAATTCGGCAGTCGCGTCGCCGCCGAACTCAAGCGCAGCAGCAGTCTGCCGTTCACCAGTGCCGCCAACAAGTTCGCCGCGCTGGCCGCGAACGACGAACTGGTGTCGGCGCACGGTGCGCTGAAGACACTGGCCGCCGCGCTGATGAAGATTGCCGACGACGTGCGCTGGCTCGCATCCGGTCCGCGCTCCGGGCTGGGCGAGATCAGCATCCCGGAGAACGAGCCAGGCAGCTCGATCATGCCGGGCAAGGTGAACCCGACCCAGTGCGAGGCGCTGACGATGCTGTGCTGCCAGGTGTTCGGCAACGACGTCGCGATCAATTTCGGCGGCGCGTCCGGGCGCTTCGAGCTGAATGTGTTCCGCCCGATGATCGCGCACAATTTCCTGCAGAGCGTACGCCTGTTGACCGACGGCATCGCGAGCTTTGAGGAGCATTGTGCACGCGGCATCACGGCCAACGAGGGACGCATCGCCGAGCAGTTGCAGCGCTCGCTGATGCTGGTGACTGCGCTGGCTCCACACATCGGTTACGACCGAGCCGCCGAAATCGCCCGGCGCGCGCACCGCGATGGCGGAACGTTGAAACAGGCCGCGATCGCGCTGGGCTATGTCACGGCAGAGGATTTCGACCGCTTAGTGATTCCCGCCGGGATGGTGCATCCCGGACAGGGGAAGTGAAAATGGCACTACATCATTCAACATTTACCGGAACGATCCCATGATCAGACTGGACAGGGCATTGAAGGCATGGGGCAGGCCGGCATTCGAGACGACGCTCAAACAGCAGATCGAGCAACTGGACGCAACGGAGCTGCCATTACAGCAGGGGATGTCTTCCGGCAGTTACGCGCTGGCCGAGCCGGTCACGGCGACCATCCTCGGCGCCACAGAACTGGAGCGTGTCATCCGGGTGAAGGCCGGGATATTCTTCAGCAGCATCATCGCGGGTTGCAGCTGTGCCGATGACCCTACGCCCGTGGACAAGATGGTGGAGTACTGCGAGGTGCTGCTGGATATCGACAAGGAGAGTGCCGTCACCACGGTATCGCTCGTCCCCGGCAACCCGGATGCGTGAGGACGGGTAGCCCGGCTTATACCGCTGCGACCGGGTGGTCCGCCTGTCAGACGTACCGCTTGCCCACGGCCTGGATCGAGTCGAGCGCGACGAAGAAGGCGTCGATGATCTCGGGATCAAACTGCTTGCCACGCTGGCTCTTCATTTCATCCAGTACCAGCTGCTGGTCCCACGGCTCCTTGTAGACCCGCTGGGTCGACAGGGCGTCGTAGACATCCGCCACGGCGACTATCCTGCCGAACAGCGGTATTTCTTCGCCCTTGCGGCCCACGGGTTTGCCGTCGAGGGTGTGGTAGCCTGGGAGGGTCTCGCCGGTCATCACGTCGACATAGCCGGGGTAGCCCTTGCCGTCCCAGCGTTCATGGTGACAGAGGGCAATCTGGGCGGAGGCGTGGTCAAGGTCGGTGCGGGATTCGGAAAAGAGACTCGCCGCGATATGAGTGTGGGTCTTCATGATCTCGTATTCTTCGGGATCGAGGCGAGCCGGTTTTTTCAGGATGACATCCGAGATGGCCACCTTACCGACATCGTGGAGCATCGCGGCGATTCGCAGGATGTCCTTGTTCTTCGCGATTTCCTCGCCGGCTATGCCGCGGCCGTTTGCCCACACCTCGTAGATTTCGACGGAATATCCCGCCACCCGGTTGGCGTGGGCGCCGGTCTCCTTCGGATCCCTGAGTTCGGCCATGCGAATCATCCTGAGGATGGTGTCCCGGGTCAGCATCGCACGCTCGATCGCGATGGCTGCGTTGTTGGCGAAGTGGACGATGTATTGCTCATCATCCTTCGAGAAAGGGACGATGTTACCGTCACTATCCATGGAGTTGATCAGTTGGAGTACCCCGATGACTTGGCCCATCAGGTTCTTCATCGGAAAGGTCAGCATCGACCTGGTGCGGTAGCGGGAGAGTTCGTCGAAATTCCTGTTGAAGGCGTAGGGGACATTCGGTTTCAGTTCGTAGACGTCTGGGATATCGAGCATCTCGCCGGTGCCGGCCACGTAACCGCAGATCGAATCATTGTCGATTGGCGTCGTAAAGGTGGAATAGATGAGTTTCTGCCCCGGTTGCAGTCGCTTCTGCAGGGTGTTGTTCAGCGTGTAGCTGAACTTCAGCTGGTTGCCCTCCATCATGTAGATGGACCCCGCATCGGCGTTGGCGAACTGGCAGGCCACGGTGAGGATGTGCTCAAGGAGGATGTCGAGGTCGTTGACCCTGGCGATCTCCTGGCTCAGGCCAATGATCTGGTTCAGTTTCTGCTTTTCATCGAGCATGAATTCACCATCTTCTGGGTGAGGACTGCCCAAATATAACAGTCTATGTCATTAATTCAAGCTGAACGGGCCAGAGGCACACCCAGTGTCTCGATACGGCGAAAATACAGTGTACCCGGTATTGAGCAGGCGCCTCATCAGGCATAACCTGACTGACAGTGCAACAGGCGTTGCCATTGGCTCAAATCTCTCCCCTTTTGAGCGGATGTCCGGTCTATCCGGAGCTGGATAATCCCCCGGGTGCAAACCCGGGGGATTTTTTTGATAAATGTTCCTGATCCTACTGTGGCCGACCGAAACTTGATATTGATCAAGACGATTCTGCGCCAGGCTGGCGGAAAAGCTCGGGGAGGCTAGGTACGAAATGCTCGACATGCGCACCGGCGTGGGCGAATACTATCTGAAGCAGCATATACTGGATGCAATCAATGAGATCACCGGCACCAACCGGCACGAGATTTACGCCTCACCCGATCCGCAGACGCCCGCCCACTACGGCGCGGTGGACATCTTACTGCCGGATT